>JAQBNN010000217.1 GCA_028288505.1 Segetibacter sp.
ATGCACTAGGGATTGTAACCAAAATCTTCTTATTACACTTCTCGTAGTTAAACTATTTAAAGAGATGTAAGCAAAAAAAATCCCTCCGTTTTTCGCGGAGGGATAACAACTAAACACAATCTATAAAACTCAACTCATACCAGTTTACCAACTGGTGTGAATTGCAAACTAGTCAGGCTTTTTACCATCTAAAAAAGTGTTGATGGAACTGATTTGGCCTTTGTCGTTTTCATCGGGCTTTACGGTGTACTTGCTGTAAAAATTTTCTACAGAAGTAAGCGCATTGCCATGTAATTCCATGTTACGGCGGATGTAGGCCGGAACAGCTTCAAATTCATTATTGGCTTCGGCAGAGTTCATGTTAAAGGATAAGTTTCTCAACTTCTGAATCCTTTCCTGTGCCCTGCGCTTTTGATCGTCTGCATCGTCCTGCATTGCAGTATCCTCTACAGTCCTGTTGCCGCTAAAGCTTTGAGGTTGTTTTACTTCATCCGCCGCTTCTGGAACTTCATCTTTAACCACCAGTTTTAATTCGAACTCCGGTTGCTCGAATGACTGCAGCTCAGACTTAGGCTCCATAGGATTTTTAGGTTGAGACTCATTTGAGGGCTGTGCATAAATATTGGAAGGTCTTGCAAGAAAACCACTACCATTGGCAGCGGTATTATTTTGATCCTGCATGGCAGGATTGGTGTAAAATGCACTTGGGGCATCGGGTTGCTTTGGTTGAACGGGCGCTGCTTCCTGCTTTAATTCTAGTGTGAAAGATGTAGGCGCTTCTTCTTTGGGAGCAGCAGGCTGTTCGTTTAAAATGAAGCGCTCTTGCTGTGGCTCAGCATAATATTGATTAGGCTGAATGATAGCCGGACCAGCAGTTGGCATATCAACCATTGTTGGCGCATACGGATCTTTTTCTTCAGCTAAAGGAAGGCTTGGTTGAGAATATAATTTCTTCTCCTCGCCTTGTGCACCTAAAGTCAATACGATCTTTTCTTCAGGCTTCTTTTCTACTATAGGTTTTGGTTGCGGCTTAAACGGATCTTTATGTTCGAAACCAGTTGCGATAATTGTAACGCCAATTTTTGCACCTAATGAACTATCGAAACCGATACCCTTAATCACATCAGCATCGTCGCCTGATTGCTCGCGCAGGTAGCTCATAATTGCATCTTCTTCATCCATGGTTATCTCATGTTCACCTTCTGCAGATGTGATGTTTACAAGGATCCATTTAGCACCGCGGATCTCGCTATCATTCAGCAATGGCGAGTTAACAGCGTTTTCTATAGCCACCTGTGCACGATCTTCACCTTCTGCAACAGCGCTACCTAAAATGGCTACACCACCATTGCGCATCACTGTACAAACGTCAGCAAAGTCAACGTTTATCTGTCCGTTGCTTGTAATAACATCGGTGATACATTTAGCAGCAGTTGCTAAAATATCATCTGCTTTATTAAACGCTTCTCTTACTTTAAGGTTACCGTATTGGTGACGCAATTTATCGTTGCTGATAACAAGTAGTGTATCTACATTCTCTCTTAAAGCCTGGATACCTGCTTCTGCATGACGCATACGCTTTGGTCCTTCGTTAGTAAAAGGAGTCGTGACGATACCTACTGTAAGTATGTTTAGATCTTTACAAATCTTAGAGATGATAGGTGCACCACCAGTACCGGTTCCACCACCCATACCTGCAGTAATGAAAGCCATCTTAGTGTTTACTTCAAGAATGCGTTTGATCTCTTCAAGACTTTCTTCGCATGCCTGCTTACCAATCTCAGGATTAGCACCTGCACCAAGACCTTGTGTAAGGTGTGGTCCAAGTTGTATTTTATTAGGGACTTTGCTGTTAGCCAAAGCTTGCGCGTCGGTATTGCAAATGATAAAATCTACGCTGTCAATATTTTGACCGTACATGTGATTAACGGCATTGCCGCCACCACCTCCCACGCCTATTACTTTTAGTATAGACGACTTTTGCTTCGGCAGATCAAAGTGTATCATAATTTAAATTTGAGTGGGTAATAGATTATAGATTGTTGTGTTGTTGTTTGTTGTGAGTTGTAAGTTGTGAGTGAAGTCTTGCTGACTATTTACCACTCACAACTCACTTCCTACATTTCCTTATCGCCTTCTTCTTTAAAGAGTTCGAGTAGGTTGTTTTTAAACTTGTCCCAGAATTTCGTCATTCCTTTTCTTCCCGCAGTATTCACTTTTGTTTCGGCTACAAACTCTTCAGGCTTTGCAAGTGTTTCCGAAACTATTTCTTCCTTCACCAATGTTTCAGGGATAGCTACTTTCTTAAACTGCTTTTCAAACTCTTTATACTTATGTTCGTAGTCGCTGTATCCTTTTAAGATTAAACCAATACAAGTACTATACATTGGCTTCTTCAACTCTTCAATATGGTTTGCAGCAAGATGACCATTAGGATAACCGATACGTGCATATAAACCTGTTGAGTATTCCGTCAATTGTATTAAATGCTTTAACTGAGAACCTCCACCCGTTAGTACGATACCGCCATTTAGTTGGCGGCTATCTAAACCAACTTGCTTTAAGTGGTAGGTAACAAAATCAAGTATCTCACCCATGCGAGCCTGGATAATGTTAGCAAGGTTCTTTACGGAGATCTCTTTGGCAGGCATACCGTTCATTCCAGGAATAGTAATGTATGCATTTGCTTTAGCTTCATCAGCCAACGCACTGCCAAATTGAACCTTCATTGCTTCGGCTTGTTGCTTTAAAACACCAAGACCCGTTTTAATATCGTTGGTTATGTTCTCGCCACCGAAAGGAATAACAGCAGTATGCCTAAGTATACCTTCGCAGAACACTGCAAGGTCACTTGTACCGCCGCCAATATCCAAGATCGCAACACCTGCTTCCATATCCATTTCACCCATTACTGCTGCTGCCGATGCAAGGGGTTGAAGTACTAGGTCTTTAGTCTTTAAACCACTCTTATCAACTGCCCTGTTGATGTTACGTATAGCGTTACGGTCACCAGTAATGATGTGAAAGTTAGCACCAACCTTTACCCCGTTATATCCAATAGGGTTGCTTATATTTTGAATATTATCAACTGCAAATTCTTGTGGAATTACATCGATGATCTGGTCACCTGCAGGAATAAAAGTCTTGCGTTGGTTCTCGATCAATTGTTCAATTTCCACTATGCTAATTTCGTCGTCAGAATCCTGGCGAACGATGTCACCTCTTGTTTGTAAACTCTTAATATGGTGGCCTGCAATACCAACGTAAACTTCGCTAATCTCAAGGTCAGGATTTGAATCATAGCAATTCTTTAAAGCTGCCTGGATAGCCTTAATAGTTTGTTCGATGTTGAGGACCTGGCCATGTTGTACACCGGTGCTGTTAGCACGGCCAAAGCCGAGTATCTCAAGCTTACCGAATTCGTTTTTGCGACCGGCAATCGCAGCAATTTTGGTGGTGCCGATGTCGAGCCCTACAATAATTGGTGCATCGTTGACGTTCATAAATTTGTGTTTTGTTGTTTAGTTGTGTTCTGTTATCTGTTCTGTGTTGTGTTTCTTACTTTGTCTAAACCTCTCGCTACTTGTTATAATTTTTGTTGACCATCTTTATCTCTTTCCTCATCATCGTTGTGTCACTCACTTGTACTTTTAGATCAATTGGCAGCGAAGTCAAAATTCAAAAGTCAAAATGTAAAAGCTTCAAATGGCGGTTTACATCGTACAACTCATCTTTTCCATCTTAAGCCACTTATCGCCCTATAGTTCTTCTTTTGAATTTTTAATTTTGAATTTTTACTTACCTCCCCGGCTTCTTCTGCATAACCGCCTTCGGCACTTTCTTTTCTTCAGGCTTTGTTGTTGCTTTAATAACCGGTTTACTTTCTGCTTTTTTTACTTCTGTCTTTGCTGTTGTAGTTGCTGTCTTTTTTACTTCAATTTTTTTTACATCCTCTTTTTTAGCCTCTACTTTTTTCGCTTCCTCTTTCTTAGGTTCAACTTTCCTTGGCTCCTCTTTCTTAACTTCTAACTTCTCACTTGTTATTACAGTTGTAGATGTTTGATTATTTACAGGAGCATGTGTTGTTGCTTGTTTATCCTGTTGCAAACTTGCTTGTTCAACCTGCTTTTTAGATTCAGCTAATAATGTTTGTATAGCTTCTCTTGCCCCGGCACTATCTATTCTCAATCCACCAGCACCTTTCTTAGTTGTTATAACCTGCCCTTTAAATTGAACGTCTATTTTTTCATAAGCTTCCAATCCAACCTTTGGCCATACTTGTTTGTAAAAGCTAAAGAGCCTGTCAAACTTTTGTTGATAGTCATCTTTACCAAGTACAACCACATGATTACCTATTGTTGGAATCATTTCAAATCCTTGAGGCGTTATATCTACTTGAGCTACCTGTGCATTCCATAACTTATCGCTTTGTATAAACAAGGCTAACTCTTTTACTGAAGCCATTAATTGGCTATCTGGTCTTGCTAACCTTTTCCTGTCTGAAGGAAAGTTGGTGAACATTGGAACCCTTGCACTAAGCTTATTACTTAAAGGCAAACGATTACAAGCACTATCTATATAGAAGGAATTTCCTGACACAGTAAATAAACGTGCCACTGGCTCTTTCTCTTCTACCTTCACTTGTAACACCTGGTTATTATCAAAGAACAATTCTGCATTTTCAATCCAACTATCATTCTCAAGTCTATCTTCTAGTTCTCTCAATTTTATATTTTCAACAGCTAAACCTTTTAAATTTCCATCCTGGTTTAATATTGATAGAACTTCTTTTTCGCTGACAAAAAAATGATCGTTAGGTCCTGAAATTTCTATGTTGATTCCAGCACATTGATCGCTTTCTTTTTTCTTAAATGCTGCTACTAATAGCACTAAGCTACCAGTAGTTAACAGTAACCAAAAGAAACCCCTTCCTCTATTTGTCCACAACTGTTGCATAACTTTTTATTGTGATGAGAGGATCTCTTTTACAGGTTCTATAAGTGTATCAATATCACCTGCTCCAGCCATTACTAACAATTCAGTCACATTTTGTTTTACCCACGTCTTCAACTCGTCCTTACTCAACACTCTTTTATTTTCCAGCTTCATTTCATTCAAAATCATTTCACTGCTTACCCCTTCCATTGGCAATTCCCTGGCCGGATAAATAGGAAGCAGTATCACTTCATCACAGGTATCTAACACCTCGGCAAATCCTATGTAGTTATCCTTAGTTCTGCTATACAAGTGTGGTTGAAACACCATTACCAATTTTTTAAAGTACAAGCTTCTCACTCCACTTATCAGGGCTCTTAACTCTTCAGGGTGATGTGCGTAATCATCAATTAATACATGCGCTTCATTCTTTACTACGTACTCAAATCTTCTCTTCACTCCTTTGAAAGATGCAACTGCGTCTTTGATCTTAGCATCTTCAATTCCTAAATATTTAGCAACTGTTATTGCAGCAATGCTATTTTCAATGTTGTGTAAACCACCCATGTGCAGCACTACATCATCAAGCTTCCAATCTTTTCCCACTACATCAAAAAGATAAGAGCCTTCAGAAACTTTTATATCGCTTCCATGCACATCTGAAGCATTGTTAGTGAAGCTGTAAGTAAACTTTGATTTAGATTTTAAATCACTGCTTCTGCTTAAACCATACTTACTAACTATACACCCTCCTTCCTTAACCCTTTGGGAGAATTGGACAAATGCATTCTCAACTTCCTGGGCTGTTCCATAAATGTCCAGATGATCCGCATCCATAGCTGTAATAACAGCAACGTTTGGTGCAAGCTTCAAAAAAGAACGGTCATATTCATCTGCCTCAACAACACACAAATTTCTTTCGTGGCTCCAAAAGTTTGTACCATAGTTGCTGGAGATGCCACCCAAAAAAGCATTACAACCATAACCACTATCACGAAGGATATGAGCGATCATACTCGTAACAGTAGTTTTGCCATGGGTGCCGCTAATGCATATATTAAAAGAACTTTCAGTTATCAATTTCAAAACATCGCTGCGCTTAACTACTTCGTAGCCGTTCTCTTTGTAATAAACCAACTCAATATGATCAGCAGGAACAGCAGGTGTATAAACAATAAGCTGCGCCTCCTTTGGTGCCTGGGAAAGATCTTCAGTATAATGAATTTCTATTCCTTCAGCTTCCAACTCTTTAGTTAAGGGAGTTGATGTACGATCGTAACCGCTTACAACAACTCCCTTGCTATTGAAATACCTTGCTAATGCACTCATCCCAATTCCACCAATACCAATTAAGTAGATCTGCTTCAATGCTTGCGTGAAGTTTTCCTTGTTTATTGATATGTTGTTTTGTCCGTTCATTTAATCTTCTCCTACCTGTTGAGGGTTAAGGGGCCATGTTAGAAATAATTTCTTTAGCTATAATTTCATCAGCGTTTGTTATTGCTAACTTCTTAATGTTTGTCTTTAACTCTTGTTGCATAGTTTCATCTTTTGCGAGCTTGATTACATCATTCACTAATCTATCTGCCGCTTCACTATCCTTTACCATAAATGCTGCATGCTTATCAACCAAATGTTGTGCATTTACTTTTTGGTGATCTTCTGCTGCAAACGGAAACGGAACAAAAATGACCGGCTTGCCTGCTACACACAATTCAGTAACAGCCATTGCACCAGCTCTTGATATCACGACATCCGCTGCGGCATAAGCCATTTCCATTTGGGTTATAAATTCACTTATCCATACATCAGCGTAACCTTCAGCTTTGGCCTTATATTCAATGGCAGTTGTTTTGCCTGTTTGCCATATCAGTTGAATATTGTTGCCTGAAAAGGAATGCAAGCTATTGGCAAGTGCTTCATTTATGCTTCTTGCACCAAGGCTACCACCCACTGCTAGTACAGTCGTTTTGTTTTCATCTAAGCCAAAGAACTTAATTGCTTCACGTCTCGATACTTTTGCCTGCGCTATTGTTGTCCTTACGGGGTTTCCTGTTATTTGCAACTTTTCTGCAGGAAAGAACTTTTCCATTCCATCACTTGCAACAAAAATCTTAGTAGCTTTCTTTCCAAGCATCATGTTGCTTTTGCCAGCAAAAGAGTTGCTCTCATGTATGTAAGTTGCAATACCTTTTGACTGTGCAAATCTTAATACCGGGAAGCTGGAATATCCGCCAACACCTACAACAGCATCCGGCTTGAAATCATTAATAATTGTTCTTACCTGGAAGAAGCTTTTTATAAGCTTGAAAGGCAATGAAATATTTTTTATCAAAGAACTTCTGTTGAAACCAGCGATATCTAAACCTAGTATGTTATAACCTGCTTGCGGCACTTTCTCCATCTCCATTTTTCCTTGGGCACCTACAAACAAAATATCAGTGTTTGGTTGTTGTTGCTTTAAAGCATTAGCAATTGCTATTGCTGGAAAAATATGTCCACCTGTTCCACCGCCGGCTATAATAATACGAGGCGCCCGCCCCCTAAAGGGTGAACCTGATGCCTGTTCATTATTTGCTTGCGGGTTTATCATTATATCTTTCTGCTATCTACTTTTTTAACCAATTCACTTATCAACCAATCAACCTTTCAAGTTATCAACCACTTGCTGCATATTGTTACTTCAGTACAAGAGTGCGACGCAACGGATGTTATATTATGCAATGACCCCTGGCTCACCCCTTCCTACTTTCACTTTTACTTCTCCTACTTTTTCTTCATTTATAACAACTGGTTCAAGTGGTGCTTTACCTTCTATCTGTTCTACGTTTCTTGATACACTTAATATGATACCGATGGCCGCACAGGTAAACAGGAATGAACTTCCTCCCATACTGATCAGCGGCAACGTAACGCCTGTTACGGGAACAAGATTTACCGTTACTGCCATGTTTGCCATCGCTTGTATTACCAGTGTAAAACTGAGCGCTAATGCAAGGAAAGCACCGAAGGCAAAGGGGCAACGCCGAAATATATTGATGCACCGCAAAAGGAACACGAGATAGATGAAGATGATGATGCCTCCACCTATTAATCCATACTCTTCGATAATGATTGCATAAATGAAATCACTATATGGATGTGGTAAAAAATTTCGCTGTTGACTATTACCTGGACCTAAGCCAAAGAAGCCGCCTTTTGCAATAGCAATTTTTGATTGTTGCACTTGGTAAGGAACATTGTCAGCGTTTGCATAAATGAAATCCTGTACACGTTTTATCCATGTACCAACACGACCTGTTGAGCGAAGGCTTTCAGTAACAGCAGAAGCTTTGGCAGACTTATCTTCACTACTGTCGTAAGTAGCCACAGCAACCATTATTAGCATGGCAACAGGTATCATTGCTATACCAATTGTTGCAAGAATATGCTTAACACGGGCACGGCCAATGAACAATAACAAGAGCCCTGTTGCACCTGTTAATAATGCTGTTGAAAGGTTTGCAGGAGCAATCAGTGCACAGATAATTGCTATGGGAGTTATTAATGGAATGAAACCCTTCTTTAAGTCTTTTATCACTTCCTGCTTCCGGCTTAATTGCCTGCTTAAATACATGAATAATGCAAGCTTGGCAAGATCACTTGTTTGAATGGTCATCTTAATAATTGGCAACATGATCCAGCGGCTACCATCATTAATTTTTGCACCGAAGAAGTAGGTAAATATCATTAACGGTATTGATGCAAGGAACAAATACAAAGCTATTCGGGAGTATAATGTATAGTTTACGCGGTGTGCAAAATAGATAACAGCTATACCTATACTTATAAATGCGAACTGCTTAAACAAGTATACTTCGGTGTTGCCTTTATACATTTTATATGCCAAAGAACCGGTTGCGCTATACACTACTAACAACGATGTAATAGCAAGGAGAATAACGATCCCCCATATATAACGGTCACCTTTTGTTTTTTGTAATAAGCCTCCGCCTACCCTTTCAATGTTGGGCATTTCAGCAAATGGTTTATCGTAGAAGGCGCTCATTTAATTTCTCTTTTTTACTTATAGATCCTTAACTGCTTCTTTAAACTTCTGTCCTCTCTCTTCATAGTTCTTAAAAAGATCGAAGCTTGAACATGCAGGGCTTAACAAAACTGCTTCACCTTTACCGGCAAGGTTAAATGCTGTGTTAACTGCATCTTTTGCATTGTCTGTATCAATAATGGTTTTTACTACATCTTTAAATGCAGCATGAATCTTTTTATTATCAACACCTAAACAAACTATCGCCTTTACCTTTTCCTGAACCAGGTCCATCATAGATGTGTAATCGTTGCCTTTATCAATGCCACCTAAAATCAACACTGTCTTTTTCCCGATGCTTTCTAAAGCAAACCAGGTACTGTTAACATTAGTTGCTTTACTGTCGTTAATAAAGTCGACGCCTCTTACTGTTGCCACATACTCCATTCTATGTTCAAGGCTTTCAAAAGTTTTTACAGCTTCCCTGATCTTCTCTTTGCGAATACCAAGCGTAGATGCTGCAATACCTGCTGCCATTGTGTTGTGTTGATTGTGCTTACCCTTAAGTGCGAAGTCATAAATGCTCATACTCACTCGCTCTTCCTGGATCTTAAGCATCATTTGATCGCCTTTAATGTGTGCTCCTTTTTTTACTTCTTGCTTCATGGAAAATGGCAGGGGATTAGTATTCAGGTTAATTTTTTCTAGTTTGTGTGTTATCACTTCGTCATCCAGGTTATAAATGAAAAAGTCTTCTTCTGTCTGGTTCTCAATTATCTTAAACTTGCTATCAATATAATTTTCAAACTTGTAATCGTACCTGTCCAAATGGTCTTCGGTTATGTTTAATAAAACAGCAACATGCGGACGAAAAGTTTTTATATCATCTAATTGAAAAGAACTAATTTCTGCTATATAATAAGGCTTCGGATCTTCGGCTACCTGCTTAGCAAAAGAGTAGCCTATGTTACCAACCAATGCAGCATCTAACCCTGCACTACAACAAATATGATAGATCATAGTTGTTGTAGTGCTCTTACCATTGCTACCGGTTATGGCAACTATAGTACTGTTACCTGCGAACCTGTATGCCAATTCAATCTCACTAATCACCTCAATTCCCTTTGCCCTAAGCTTCTTCACCATCTCATTCTTCTCAGAGATACCAGGACTTTTAACTACTTCATCGGCATTTAAAACCTTCTCTTCGGTATGCTGTCCATCTTCAAAATCTATATTGTTGTTAATGAGCTCTTGCTTGTATTGATCCTTCAACTTTCCCGCATCGCTTAAAAAAACATTGTACCCTTTTTGCTTACCTAGTAGCGCTGCACCTACACCACTTTCACCACCTCCCAAAATAACTAGCCGTTTGCCGCTACCTATTATATCAGCAGAATTCTCTTTGTTATCTTGTTCACTATTCGTCACTCGTTGTTACTCTTTACTTTTAATATTTGTTAGTCACCGTTATCAATTCTATTTAGCATCGTTGCGTCGCACACTTCAACATTTATTTCTCTATTTATCCCCTTCAACTGCTTAATTAATCAATTGATCAACTAACACTCTACCTTATCTTCAAACTCATAATTGAAAACACCACGCATAAGACTGTCATAATCCAAAACCTTACAGCTATTTTACTTTCATGATAACCCAGCTTCTGGTAGTGATGGTGCAAGGGACTCATCTTAAAAATTCTCCTGCCTTCACCGTATTTCTTCTTTGTATACTTGAAGTATGCAACCTGGATAATCACACTCATGTTTTCAACTAAGAACACTCCGCATATAATTGGTATCAACAATTCTTTACGAACAATTATAGCTAGCGCTGCAATGATGCCGCCTAGTGCAAGGCTACCAGTATCACCCATGAATACCTGGGCAGGAAATGCATTGTACCATAAGAATCCAACACATGCTCCAATGAAAGCACCTATGAAGATGCTAAGCTCTCCCAGGTTAGGTATGTACATAATGTTCAGGTACTCGGCAAATCGAATATTACCACTTACATAAACAAAAATTCCAAGACAAACACCAATTAAAGCAGAAACACCGGTACACAGCCCATCTAGTCCGTCAGTAATATTTGCTCCGTTCGACACTGCAGTTATAATAAAAATTACCACGAGAATGTATAGCACCCATGTATAATCTTTAAGGCTCTCCGGTAAAAGCTTTGAATAGTTAAACTCATGACCACGTACAAATGGGATGGTAGTTATAGGCGTTTTAACCTTTACATACCTATGCATTTTACCATCAAACATTCTTGTTGTGTCGTCTATAAACCTTTCTCCTCTCTCTATTTGCTTTTCAATTCTTATGGCTTGCTTTGATGAAATCACTTCTCGCTCAACGGTAACATTGTCATTAAAGTAAAGAGTAGCTCCTACTATAATCCCTAACACCACTTGTCCAAAAACCTTAAATTTTCCTGCAAGGCCATCACTGTCTGTCTTTTTATAACTGATACCTTTTTCTCTGGCTACCCGCTTTGCTTTTAGTTTTAAGTAGTCGTCTATAAAACCAATTACACCTAACCAAACTGTGCTTAAGATCATCAGCCTTACATATACCTTCTCTAGGTTGGCGAACAACAAGGTTGGAATGAGTATCGCTAACAAAATGATCACCCCACCCATTGTTGGTGTTCCTTTCTTCTGTTGCTCACCAGCTAATCCAAGATCACGAACTGATTCTCCAACTTGCTTTTTTAACAAGTAGTTTATTAGCTTCTTGCCGTATACCGTTGTGATGAAAAGAGATAACAGCACTGCCAACAACACACGAAAAGTTATGAACTGTACCAGGCCACTTCCGGGAAATTTAATCCCTTCTCTTGTTAACCAATCAAATAAGTGATACAGCATGATTGTATGTCGTTATAAATGTTTAGATCCCCTTTTTCAAAACTTTATTAACCGTTATGTACTTTGCGTTTGCTCAAACGATGAATAGAAAACCTCCAGTACAAGTGAGTGACACAACGATGCTTAATTAGAAAACAAACGCTTGTCCCCAAAAAACTACTAAGCACCACAACCACTCAACTTACTATTCACCCACCGCTATTTCTCCAACAATTCAAACATTTCATTCAATACCAGCTTGTCATCGAAAGGCGATTTTACTCCTTTTACTTCCTGGTATTTTTCGTGACCCTTGCCTGCGATTAAAACAATATCTTCTGCATTTGCAAAACTTACCGCTGTTTTAATTGCCTCTCTTCTATCAGCAATTGATAAACACTTCCTTCTCGCCGCACTGTTCAATCCTGCTTCCATATCTTTCAATATATCAAGAGGATCTTCGCTTCTTGGATTATCGCTTGTGAGGATAACACGATCGCTAAGCTTGGCTGCAACGTCAGCCATGATAGGTCGCTTTGTTTTATCCCGATCACCACCACAACCAATTACAGTTATCACTAGCTCGTTACCTTTACGTAATTTTTTTATAGTCTCTAATACATTTTGCAAAGCATCAGGCGTGTGTGCATAATCGATAATGCCGATGATCATATTGTTGCTTACAATATAGTCGAACCTGCCTTCAGCACCAGTCATCATACTTAAGTTAGTAAGCACCTCATCTGGATTTTCGCCAAGGCACATTGCAGCACCATAAACAGCTAAAAGGTTATAAGCATTGAACTCCCCAATTAATCTGAAATGAACTTCCTTATCGTTAACAGTCATTACTAAACCAGTAAGATTATTCTCAAGGATCTTCCCTTTGAAATCGGCTAAGGCTGTAAGGCTGTAGTAATACTTCTTTGCGTTTGTATTTTGGAGCATCACCGTGCCCCTCTTATCGTCGAGGTTCGAGATAGCAAAAGCGTCGGCCGGCAAATGATCGAAGAAGCGTTTTTTAACCTTTATGTATTCGTCGAAAGTTTTGTGATAATCGAGATGATCGTGAGTAATGTTGGTGAACAAACCCCCAACAAACTCTAAACCCTTTGTACGATGTTGGTGGATAGCATGACTGCTTACTTCCATAAATACATGTGTACATTCAGCATCCAGCATTTGCTTAAGTAAAGCTTGTAAGCTTATTGCATCAGGAGTAGTATGGGTACTGGGAACAACCGTTTTGCCCACCTGGTTTTGAACAGTACTTACTAGACCGCACTTATATCCTAATTGAGTAAAGAGCTTGTACAATAAAGTAGCTACAGTTGTCTTACCATTAGTACCAGTTACTCCTACTAACTTCAGCTTGGTACTTGGTTCACCGTAATAATGATGAGCCATGTAGGCAACAGCTTCGCTAGTATCCTTTACTTGTACATAGGTTACCGCTTCCTCTAATTGCGCAGGCATGTCTTCACATACAACAGATTTTGCACCAAGCTCAATTGCTTTTTTAATAAATTGATGTCCGTCTGTCAAAGAACCTTTTATGGCAACAAATACAGTTCCTTCAGTAACCTTGCGGCTATCTATTTGTATGTCCTTCACTTCAAGGTTCGTTGCACCCTTAACTGATTGAAGTCGCACGTTATAAAGTATGTCCTGTAATTTTGCCACTAATAATGTATAAGCAGTTAGTTCAGTTGTATGTTTACTATTTGACCTCTATTAAACTTTTGTCCAGCTGGTATTGATTGGCTTGTTACTTTCCCTCTTCCTCTTGCAATTACTTTCATCCCCAATTCTTCGCACAGGTAAATCGCATCTTTCAAGCCCATTCCTATAACCAAGGGCATTTGCTTTGTTGATGACCTTTGTGAAGTGATGACTGCTGTATTACCTTGCTTAAAGAACTTGCTCCAGTTACCTTCACTAATCATATTATTGACAGGGAAATTTAATTCATCTGTTACCAGCTTTATATCTTTTGTGTAACCACTGTAGTTATAGTTTGAGCTATCTACCTTTTTAAACACATACTCGTTATCTCCGCCCCTATTAACTTTTAAGGTGTACACCTGGTCGGCTATTTCCCGAAAGACCGGCCCTGCTACACTGCCTCCATAAAAATTTGCTGCATGGGGTTTATTCTTAATTACTACTATTATGCTATACTGAGGATCATCAGCAGGAAAGTAACCAGCAAATGATGATTGGTAAACTTTATCAGCATAACCTCTGCTACCATTTGCCACCAAAGCAGTTCCTGTTTTACCAGCTATGCTGTAACAGTTACTCTTTAAACTTTTACCTGTGCCGTTAAGAACTACTCCTTCCAAACACTCTTTTAATTGCTTTATGGTGGCGCTGCTACAAATACTATCTTTTACAACAGTTGGTGTAAAGCTGTGAAGCATAATTCCATCCTTCTTAATTTCATTAACCAGGTAAGGCTTCATCATTTTACCATTGTTAGCAACGGCGTTATAAAGCGTTAATACCTGCAAAGGGGTAACTGTAAGGTTATAACCAAAAGCCATCCATGGAAGTGTTGTATTACTCCAATTTTTTTTATTGCTTGGCTTATAAATGGTTGGTTTTATTTCACCTTTCAAATCAATACCTGTTAATGTATCCATCCTTAAAGCACTTAAATGCTTTATAAACTTGTTAGGATTTTTACTGTAATGCATCCAGGCAATCTTCGCCATGCCTACATTACTGCTATGTTCAAAAGCTTCTTTAAGAGTCACCCTGTTTAATCCGTGTTTTTCACTATCGTATACTGTTGATCCGTATATTTTCCAAACACCACCATTTAGGTCAACCTGAGTATTTAATGTTGCTTTCTTATCCTCAAGTACAGTAAGCATTGTAGCTAACTTAAATGTTGATCCGGGCTCTGATGGCGTAATTGCGTAATTGTAATCTTCGAAGTAATTACCATTCTTGCCTCTTCCAAGGTTTGCGATTGCTTTCACCTTACCTGTCTTCACTTCCATTACAATTGCACATCCATGTTCCGCTTCATTTCCAACCATCATCTTCATTAATGCACTCTCTGTTACATCCTGTATGTTTACATCAAGTGTTGTAACAATATCCTTTCCATTCTCCGGTTCCACTTCAAAATTGTCTACTGGTACACTTGCACCACCAGATATAAAACGCACCAATCTTTGTCCTGCTGTACCAGTCAGGTATTCATCATAAGTAAGTTCAAGACCAACCTTGTTCTTATCTCTTAACAAACCTATTGTACGGTATGCAAGCAACTTGTATGGATTTAATCTTATAATCTTCTTATCTGGAATAAAACCGCTTTTATTTCTGCCTAACCTCACCAGCGGAAATGTTCTTAGCTGCTGGTATTCTTTAAACGACATCTTCTTTCTAAGCAAGAAGTATCTATCCTTTTCGCGGTAACCTGTTTGCAATAACCTCTTATACTCGCTGCTACTTTTATCACCAAAGAGCTCAGCTAATCTTATGCTTAATGAATCAACATTCTCTTTAAAACGCTTTCCTTTTTTCTCTCTTAAGCCATCAGCCATAAAATCTATGTACATGTCAAACTGCGGGATACTTGTACTTAACATGCTGCCATCTTCACTAAAAATTGTCCCTCTCTCTGCATCCAGTTCAATTATTCTTTGGTGAAGACTGTCACTCATGCCTCTTAAATAATCCCCTTCTACATTCTGAATAACAACTGCTTTAGCCAATATAAAAACACCAGCTACTGCCATAAGTATAAAGCTCAGGTACACCCTCCACAGTATGTCTTTTTTTACATCCACTACTCAATAACTTTGTTAGATCGCTTAATTAATTTTATTCTAATTGGCGGAGTGCTGTCCATTGTTAATCCAAGCGGTATAGCCGCTTTCACCATTTCACTTTCCCTGCTCCTAAACATCATGTCACCCTTCAAAGTCTTGTACTCGTACTGTAGATCTTTTAACTGCCGCGCTATATCATTTATCTTTCTAATCCTGTTATCTGCCATGTGGCCGTTAGCGATGTACAAAACTGCAAGGCC
>JAQBNN010000227.1 GCA_028288505.1 Segetibacter sp.
ATTGAGGGAGATGTGCAGGCTGCAGAGCCGAAATAAAACTTCCCCTCTTCCCGGCCTTAAGGCCGGGAAGAGGGGAAGAAACCATTACCGAATTAGTTGACATCTACAGCAACGATGATGCTATGAAAGCCACCGTTGGTATTGTAGAATAAAATAATAGTTTGTGCAACGGTTTCGTATTGTCTTTACTTAACCCTTGATGGCAACTCTTTTTATTTCTATTTTTCAAGTAGGATTTCTGACACTTTGAAAAATAGACTTTCGTAATTCTTTCTCTTGTTTTTTTAATAAGCGTTCTAATTTATTTAATTGAGACATGCCTGTGCATTATGATAACTTGAACCTGGTATAGTGGTAACCAAGGTAAGAGATGCCACCTACAATACGATCCCCAAGGGGAGGAACTTGTAAGTAATGGATGATTATACTGTTTGGATATATAGTTAGTTAATATATTTTTTTGATTTTTATTAGAGGATAGTTTCTAATTACTACTTCCTGAAGTATTTTAATGGAGAATTAATCAATATATTTATAATCAAACAATTAAAGAAGGAAATTTGAGTTAATAATGTTATAGTTTTTAAGCATTATATTGCGCCCCCTCATTTATGGAAAATCTATTACAAGAAACAATATTCGAGCAGGGGATTAATGTGAAGAATATTTTGAAGAATTTGTCGAAAGATTTAAAGCAGGGTTGCCTCGTTATTGATACACACTTTTCTATAATAGGGTTGAATGACGAGTACAAGCGTATTCATAATTTACTTGATAATTCTACAATTGATAAGGGCACTACCCTTACATGCAAATCGTTTCTAAACTATCCCCCAAAGTTCGAATTTCATTTAAAAAGCATTTTAGATGGAAGTTTGGAGAAGTTTACCAGTCTTCTTTCGCATCCTCACCACCATAACAGGCAATATGAAATCTCCATAACGTCCATTAAGAATGATTTGAACAGGGTAGAAGCGGCTTGTATAAAAGTTAGTGATAACATCACCATTCCAGCAAATTTTACTCTTCCGGATCAATCATTTTTTGAAACATTAATTGTTGAATCTGCAGATGTTTACCAACTGGCAGACAATGCTTTTAACATTAGGTATATAAGTAAGGCCGTTAGTGAAATTCTTGGTTATGCTGCCTCAGAAATGATTGGCAAAAACGTGTTAGATCTCGTACATCCTGACGATATTGATGAAGTGAAGGATTGGTTGATAAGTATTCGGCAAAACACAGGAAAACTTTTTGCGCTGGAGTACAGGCTTAAGAATAAGGAGGGCTTTTGGATATGGATAGAAAATAATGCAAGAAACCTGCTGGCTGTAGAAAACATAAACGCTGTATTAATGCAATACAGGAATGTGCAATCGAAGAAAGTAGCAGATCATGCATTAATACAAACTGAGCAAAGGCTTTCATTATTACTAAATAACACAGAGGAGTCTTTTATTATTTTAAACAGTCGTTTACGGATTGTAACATATAATAGTGCTGCACAGGAACACTCTCCCTATTTTTTAAAGCAGGAGTTACAGTCGGGGATTTCTATTCTTGATTTGATTGACAAGGAAGAAGCAGATGATTATATTGCGATGTTTGAAAAGGTGTTTGAAGGAGTTCAAAGAGATAGGGAAACTTCCTTTACTGATGCAGATTCACACAGGCACATATACAACCACACATTCAGGCCTTTGTTCGACAAAGGAGGAGATATTTTTGGCGTTTTTATTACTTCACGAAACATTACTGAAACCAAAAAATTAACTGAAGCACTGGCTGTAAATGCAGATAGGTTAAAGACCTCGCAAAAAATAGCTAAGCTCGGTTACTTCGAAGTTGACTGCACGATGAAAAATGTTTATTGCTCTGAAGAGTTTTATGAAATAACAGGGTTAACCCATGCTATTAATAACCTTGAAGACCTTACTATATTCGAGAAAATCTGCCATCATGAAGATCTTAAAAGAGTGAGGAAAGAATTTAAATGGTCGGTTTCAAGAAGTAAAGACTTTAATATAGAGTTTCGTATAAAGGTAAATGATCAACAGGAAAAGGTAATTCTAGCAATCGGAGGTGTTTCAAACAAAGAGGCTTCCTCAGCGCAAAAATTAAGAGTAACATTACAAGATATTACCGACAGCAAGATGGCTATTATGGCTCTTCAAACACTTGAAAGCCGTTTCAAGTCTCTTTTTGAAAACAGCTTGGACGGCGTTCTTCTTTCAAAAGAAGACGGAAGTATTATTTCAGCCAATCCTGCTATTTGCAGCATGTTGGGCTATTCAAAAAAGGAAATTATAGCACTCGAAAAATCTGCACTGGTAAGTTCTGAAGATGAAGCTATTAAACGCATGAGGGAAGAGAGGCGTAAGACTGGCGCATTTGTGGGCGAGATCACCCTAAAGCATAAAATGTCTTATGATGTACCTGCCGAAATAACTACCATTAGCCTTACCGATGCACAAGGCAATACTTATCTTTCTTCTATTATTAGGGATATAACCGAGAAGAAGAAAATTGAAATGGAGCAGAAGGCCCTTACTGAAGAGCTTTTAAAAAACAACCAGGACTTACAGCAGTTCTCTTATATCACCTCTCATAATTTAAGAGCGCCTGTAGCAAATCTTATAAGCCTGCTTAATCTTTATAATAAAGAAAATCCTGCAGACGATTTCAACCAACTATTAATAGAAAAATTTGAACAAGCAACAAACCAACTGAACGAAACATTAAACGATCTTCTGAATGTACTTGTTATTAAATCAAACACTAACGTACAAAAGGAAGAAGTAAGTTTTATAGACGTCTTTGAAAGAGTTAAAAAGAGTGTCTACAATCTTTTAGACCAAACTTATGGCAAGATTAGAGTTGACTTTAGCGAAGTAGAAAAGATTGAGTACAACAGGATCCATCTTGAAAGCATCTTCCTTAATTTGGTTTCCAATGCTATTCGTTATAGTTCTCCTGACAGATCTCCAGAAATAAAAATAAAATCTTACAGGCACGATAAATGGGTAGTGGTAGAATTTGAAGACAACGGATTAGGAATGGATCTTAACCGTTATGGAGACAGGCTTTTTGGCCTATACCAACGTTTCCACGAGAACAAAGAAGGTAAAGGACTTGGCTTATATATGACTAAATCACAGGTGATTGCCGCCGGAGGTAAAGTTGATGTAGAGAGTATACTCGGAAAAGGTACTATCTTTAAAATATATTTCAAATCCTAAGAAGAATAAATGGCAAAGTTTACAAATGTATTGTTAGTGGAGGATGATCCCATTACAATCATGGTTTGTGATCGCATCATTAAAATGAGTGCCTTCGCTGAAAATGTTACCTCCTGCGAAAATGGAAAAAAAGCGATCGACTTTTTAAACAACCAGCGTACAGCTTCGTTAGATTTTCCCGAGGTTATTTTCCTTGACATTAATATGCCTGTAATGAACGGCTGGGATTTTCTTGAAGAGTTTGAGAAGGTTCAACACTCCTTTACTACGTTACCTCGCATTTATATTCTATCGTCAACCGTTGATCCCGAAGATTATAAAAAGGCTAAATCATACTCTTCCGTCGAAGATTTTATTTCGAAGCCGCTCTCTAAAGAGTTTCTTGATAACATAGAGTAACTACTCAATTCTTACAATTACTATTATCATCACTTGCGCTCTTAAAGTTTTTATACTACTTGTGTGGTCATGTTTTTTATTGACCCGGCATTAGTAGTACTATTAAACTTTTCTTGCGTCGCACTCTTGTACTTTTTTATTCTTTACTGGGCACTGCCATACAACCATTATATCCTCGGCGAGGCTTTATAAGTGGCTACCCATGGTTGATAAAAGTGCCAACCTTAAAACTGAGCGTAGCAACGATGATGCTATGAAATACAAATGCCGGTAACAAAAAAATCGCATACAACAGTTAAGCATATACGTTGTAAGTGAACAGTTGCTTTGATGATACGCCCATTAGACAGTTGCAACTATTTCTTCTTTTCTTCTCATGCGGTTTAGCGCTTTTACCAGCATGAAAATGATAAAGGCAATGATTAAAAAATCTAGAACAGCAGAAAGAAAGTTGCCCCACGCTAATATATTAGCTCCGGAAGTACGGGCATCTTCAAGCGACATTCCTGGTGTTACTTTATCACCGTTGCCCAGCACCGTGTAAGAATTTTTAAAGCCTTGCGGACCTACTATAATGCCAGCAATAGGCATTACAATATCAGTAACAAGAGAGTTAACAATGCGGGCAAAGGCGGCACCTATTATAACTCCAACGGCAAGATCCATTACGTTTCCTTTTACAGCAAACTCTCTAAATTCTTTAGTGAAACTCATAGTAGCAGGGCTTTGGTTTGTATGAATGTAAAACCATTTTCAGGAAGCATCAGAGGTGAGTTAGTAGCTATCATTTAGCAGTTTATCCGGCAGTTGTTTTTTTGCGTCTGCACCCATCTTTTTCAGTTCTTCCATCCTGTTTACAATGTTACCTCTGCCTGTAGTTAGTTGTTTGAAAGCATTAGTATAATGATCTGTTGCTTCAGATAACTTTTTGCCAACACATTCCATATTATCTACAAAGCCCACGACCTTATCGTATAATGCTCCAGCTTTTTCAGCAATTTCAATAGCGTTTTTATTTTGCTGTTCAATCTTCCACAGGTCAGCTATTATCTTGAGAACAGAAAACAAATTGGTAGGACTTACTAATAAAATTCTTTTCTCGTAGGCATATTTCCAAAGCTGCAAATCACTTTTAACTGCTTCAAGAAAAGCGGGTTCAATTGGTATAAACATTAGAACATAATCGAGTGCCAATGCATACTTCGAATAGTTTTTTCTTGAAAGTCCATCAATATGTTGACGTATAGAAAGTATATGCTCTTTTAAAAATTGTTTCTGCACTTCCCTGTCATCACAACCGATGCATTTCTCCCATGATATCAACGACACTTTAGAATCTATAATTATTTTTCGCTGGTCGGGATATAAAATAGTTACATCTGGCTGAAGTGCTTTGCCATATTCGTCTTTAACTGTATTGCCTGCTTTATCTCTAATGAACTCCTGTAAAAAGTATTCTCTTCCTTTTGTTAGCCCACTATTTTCCAGCAGGCTTTCCAGGATCATTTCGCCCCAATTGCCTTGCATTTTTGTGTTGCCTTTCAAAGCCGTGGTTAAGTTATTCGCTTCCTTGCTTACCAACTGGCTCATCTCTATCAGCCGCTGTACTTCCTTCGATAATGAAAATCTTTCTTTCGATTCCTTATCATAAGTTTCTTCTACCTTTTGCTTAAAGTCGATGAGGTTCATTTTAAGAGGATCAAGGATTTGTTTCATCTTAAGCTCGTTGGCTTCCGTAAATTTCTTAGATTGATCATCTAAAATTTTATTCGACAGATCCGTAAACTCGAGCCTGAATTGTTCCCGCAACCTTAATATGTCATTCTGCTGGTTGTCCAGCTTCTCCCTGGTATATCTTAACTGTGCAGTAAGGTTAGTCTCCTTGTCTTTAACAAGTTGAAAATCTTTTTGCAACTCTAAGTAAGCATTGTAATTTTCTGCCAAATGCCTGTTGTTTGTCTCAGCCGTGGATGTTCTGTGTAATAACACATCTTTCTCCTGTTGTAAAAGCTTTTTCTCTTCCCCAAGTTGGTTTAGTTGTAGTTGGTTGTAAGTCATCCGCTCATTAAAGCCTGAGGTTAACTGCGCTTTAGAAGATTTGAACAAGACAATACAAACTAAAGCACTTATGAGAACTCCTGCAGCAAAACAAATTATATACATTTCCATAATACTGTTTTATTAAGAGTGATGGTGAAACCTGTAAAAGTAGCAGGAGAAGGGCGATAAAAAAGGGATGGTGAATAAAAAAGGCAATAAAAGCCAACGTTTATACGGGTGTGGAGAGGTATCTGAAAAAAAGATAAAAGTTTTTTTGGTGGATATTGTTCAAAATGTACTTTTGCCCCGGAGAGTTGGCAGAGCGGTCGATTGCGGCAGTCTTGAAAACTGTTGAGGGTTACACCTCCTGGGGTTCGAATCCCTAACTCTCCGCAAAATAAAAAAAAGCCTGTAATTACTAGTTACAGGCTTTTTTGTTGCTTCTTTCCGCTTTTTAAAGTTGGTGAAAGTTGTTAGGAGAGGCGCATCTTTTCCAGTACTCCATAATAACCATTATAGTTTTCTCTAATTCCTGCATTGAGTTCTGCTTCACAAAAAATCCCTGTACCGAGGCACTATATGCATCGATAACTGCTTTCTGATTAAGCGCTGTGGAGAAAAATAAATATGGGATGCACTTCACCTGCAGCTTGGCATCCATTTTAATTTTATTCCTCAGTGCAAAACCATCCAGTTTTGGCAAGTTGATATCAGATAGTATTAGAAATGGTATTATGTCTGTTCTATTCAGGTAATCGAGAGCAGCCTGCCCGTCGGCAAAGAAAATTATTTCATTCTCATAATTTAATTTGTCAAAAACATCTGTTAAGATCTCCTGGTCGTCAATATCATCCTCAATAATTATAACCGGACCGTTACTATTCATTCTACAGTTTTTTGTAAAAAAATACTTTATTTTTAGTTTTAAGAAGCTTGCCTCATCCTTACCATCTGCTACTACGCCACCAGCCTGTTTAAAAATCGCGCCTAAGACTATCCTCTTAGGGTCTGTTTAGAAAAAGCTGGAACTGCTGCGTGAATTCCTCACAAACATTCATTGATGCAAGAAACGTTATAGCTATTATTAATGATCCTCCCAATTTTACCCGGTCAAGCATTTATAGAAGCACCACTATTTAAAATTCTGGGTACTAATTAAAGGAGAATTTGATTACTGGTCGTATTTTAGCCCATTTAAAGGCAGTCACTCAAATAAAACAAAGAACTATGTTAATGGAGCAAACCATGCGTTGGTATGGCCCTAGCGATCCCGTAAGCTTGCAAGACATAAGGCAGGCAGGATGCACAGGAGTAGTAACAGCATTACATCACATACCGGTAGGCGAAGTTTGGTCAATTGAAGAAATTAATAAGCGAAAAGCTGAGGTAGAAGCTGCTGGCATGTCGTGGACAGTAATTGAAAGCCTGCCCGTACACGAGGAAATAAAAAAGCATAATGGCAATTTCGAAACGTACATAGAGAACTATAAGCAGAGCCTTAAAAATGTTGCTGCCTGTGGTTTAAAAGTAGTCACCTATAATTTTATGCCCATCCTCGATTGGATGCGGACCGATATCGCGTACACCATGTACGATGGGAGCAAGGCGCTGTATTTCGAGAAAGCCGCCTTCATCGCATTCGACCTGTTCCTCTTAAAACGACCTGGCGCCGAGAACGATTATACACAAGAAGAGATCGCAAAAGGCAAGCAACGACTCACTACAATGACTGATGGTGAAAAGGAAACTTTATTCAACAACGCACTGCTTGGCTTGCCCGGAAGTGAAGAACGCTTCACTGTTGAACAAATACTGGCTGCCCTAAAAACCTACGAAGGTATTGACGCCGCAAAGTTGAAACAACACTTGTTTTATTTTTTAAAACAAGTTGTGCCGGTTGCTGAAGAGGCAGGACTTAAAATGGCCATTCATCCAGACGATCCTCCTTATCCTATTCTCGGTTTGCCGCGCATAGTAAGCACCGAAAAGGATGCAGTAGACGTGTTAAATGCTGCCCCTTCCCCTGCCAATGGCCTATGCTTTTGCACCGGCTCTTATGGTGTAAGAAGAGATAACGACCTGGTTGGAATGGTGCAGCGTTTAGGCAACCATATTCACTTTCTTCACTTGCGAAATACAAAAGGCGATACCCAAGGAAACTTTTATGAAGCTGACCATTTAGAGGGTGATACTGACATGTACGCAGTGGTAAAAGAGCTGGTAACAGTTATGCGCAAAAGAAAAGTATCTATTCCCATGCGCCCCGATCACGGTCACCAAATGCTGGACGACCTAAAGAAAAAAACGTATCCCGGTTATAGCGCCATCGGCCGCCTTCGTGGACTAGCTGAACTAAGAGGCCTCGAACTTGGCATTAGTAGAAGTATGGGTTAATGTCTGAATCGTTAAGAAGATTTTGGGACGAGCAATAGAATTACTATTAAGCATTGTTGTGTCACTCACTTGTACTTGTATCGCTATATTCATCTTTGTTAAAAGTCCACACACTCGTTTTTCTACAACAAGTGTGCGGACTTTCTTTTAATAAAAAATGCACGAAATCATTTTACCTCTCTACATCCTAGTCTTATTAGCCTCTCTGCTGCAATAAAATCAGTTTGTCAGCTTTAGCCCCGCAATAAACTTGCTGGCAGTTTCATTAGTCTCAGCATGTCTTTCAACTAATCCCTGGTGACCAGCAGGAGATAGCGTTGCCAGCTGTGCATTAGGAATGTTACTATGCATATAATCGCTTGCCACAGGCTTTGTTAGTCGATCGTACTTAGCAGCCAAAATTAGTGTAGGAATATTAAGATCTTTTAAATCTTTACTTACATCATAAGTCTTCATCATTCCTAACATCCCTCTTGCAAAAACAGCAGGTGGCGCCATAGCAGAAAGCCTCGAAATAAAGTTGAGTTGTGCCGGAGTTTGTGTACCTGTAAAAGTTAAGAACCTGGTGGACAAAAGCAAATTCCCATTCATATAACTCATCCACTTGCTCAGCCAGAAAACAGGGGATAAAGCAATCATTATATAACAGATAGGATATAGAATCGGCTTTTCGATTGCCCGAAGAAGGCCGCTTGCAATGCTGGTAAGTGTTGGATTGGTAAAGGTGGTGTGTTGCAGCACAATGCCTTTTACTTTCTGGTTCACATTCTTGCCTACCTGTGTGCAATAAGTAAGTATCACCATTCCCCCAATGCTATGGCCCCATAGTACCGCTTTACTCAGTTTTAAATGTTCAATTACCGCCTCAAGGTCGGCCGCCATTTTTTGTAATGAGAAGTCTTTATTAGCAGGTCTCGTAGATTTTCCCAGGCCAGGCAAATCAATCAAAATAACCCTATAGTTTTTACTGAAGTATATTTTCTGGTAGTACCATTCAGTACTATTAGCGTTCCAGCCATGTACAAAAAGGAGAGGCTGCGCTTTATCATCACCATAAAAATCAATGTTTATTACAGATCCGTCAGGCCTTTTTAGGTTTTCATTAAACTGGCTATGCTCCTGTTTTGGTTCGTCCTCGTTTTTACGAAACTTACTTACTAACCAAGAGGTTGGGAACTTCCCTAAGAAAATATATGCAGTACAGGCGATGGCGACATATAAACACCTCCGTGCATATTCTTCGTCATAGGTATCCTTCCATAAATACCATTCGCGTATAAGGTGGACATCTAACACGATAAAAGCAATCGTAAGAAATTCTGTTAAAAGTAGTATAAGGAGTATTACAGGCATATTTTAATTTTAAATAATGCGTGAATTAAAAAGTGTGCCACTGCCCAATCAGCCAGTCTTTGAATAATAAACAACAAAAAGTACAAGTGAGTGACACAACGATGCCTAATTAAAGATCTAAAGCTCGTTCCCAGAAGAACTCTTACAATGTGCAGAATTTAAATTTAGGAGCACACTATTACCGGTATCTAGTTGCGGTCTGGCTTCTTTATTCATTAACATTGCCGGAGTTTTAATTACTTTACAAGCTTATAAGCTAGATCTAAAAAATGCTCTAATAATGAAAGTATTAACGTGTATAACGCCGGGAACTTTTGAATACTCTTTAGGAGAGAAACCTAAACTTACAAAGGGAAACGCTATTATTAAAATAAAACGTATCGGCATTTGCGGTACCGATCTTCATGCCTACGAAGGCACGCAGCCATTCTTTAGCTACCCCCGCGTTTTGGGCCACGAACTGGCGGGTGAACTGGTAGAATTTGACGAGGCTCCTGGTTTTGAAGTTGGCGAGGCTGTTTCTTTTATACCATATTTTAATTGCGGGGTTTGTATAGCTTGCCGCAGTGGTAAACCTAATTGCTGTACACAGATGCAGGTGTGTGGTGTGCATGTGCATGGGGGCATGGCCGAATATCTCTCCGTTCCATCGTATTCTTTGTTGCATGGTGAAGGGTTAAGTTTTGATGAAATAGCGTTGGTGGAACCGCTGGCAATTGGTGCACATGGCGTACGTAGGGCAGGGGTAAGCCCGGGAGAATTTGTATTGGTAATTGGTGCAGGGCCTATTGGGCTGGGGACAATGGAGTTTGCGCGTATTGCAGGAGGGAAAGTAATTGCTTTAGATATTAACGACAGCCGTCTTCAATTCTGTAAAGACAAGCTGAAAGTAACGCACACAGTAAACGCATTGAGCACTAACGTTACCGAACAATTGATGGAAATAACGGGAGGTGATATGCCTACCGTTATTATTGACGCAACCGGGAGTTTAAAAGCAATTAACAATGCGTTTCAGTATATGGCCCATGGTGCACGGTATGTTTTAATTGGTTTGCAAAAAGGAGACCTCTCGTTTAGTCACCCAGAGTTTCATAAAAGAGAGGGTACATTAATGAGCAGCCGTAACGCAACCAGGGAGGATTTTGAACATGTAATTGCATCAATGAAAAAGAAGGAGGTTGACCCTACCACTTACATAACACACCGGGTTGTGTTTGAGAATGTGAAAAACGAATTTGAGCATTGGTTAAATCCTGCAAAAGGCGTTATTAAAGCCATGGTGGAAATTAATTAGCAGTTACAGTTAAGTGGCCATCTATATTAATACGGTAGGTGACAAGCTACTATTGTATCTATAAAAGATAGCCAATAGGAGCGTGCCTGAAATTTTTGCTGAAGAGAAAACAAACTGTACAAGTGAGTGACACAACGATGTTTAATTGAAATACGAATGTTAAGTACCAAATCTTTCAATTAAGAATTCTTTTACTTTCTGATGAATTATATTTAATTCACGTGAACAATTTTTTCAAGTAAGGAAGCAATAACAAGTCTCTTCTCGTGCTAGATTGATTCCAAGGCGGTGTCTTACTTATTGCAATAGCCTAAATTTATGTTTCAATTTCTTTGTTGCCAGCTCCGGTGCTTTTTTCGACATCGTTGTGTCACTCACTTGTACTTGTATTAATTCTATTCGTCTCTTACTGTTTTCTATTTAATACTACTTTAGGAGGTAGGGCAACAGGCAAAGTTTAAATATCTATGCTAAGAAAGTAAATGACTATGCACAGAGTTATAGAGATTAAAATAGCTGCGAGCACTTTATATTTATTCCAATAATTCTCACGTTTTACTTTGCGGGAGAATTGGTAAATTTTGTGGTAAAGCGTGTTATCTGTTCCTGCCAGTCTTGTAAGAAGAAAACATATTTTTTCTACGTAAACAAAAGGCAAAAACCTTGCGCAATACAAAATCTCATCTATCATTTTCTTGCTTAACCTTCGGTCATTTAGTTGCTGCAACAGAGAAATGTTTGAAGGCGAGAGTAACAATTCGATCTGCTGAAACAGGGCAACTTTGTTCATCCTGTCAGGATCCAGCACAGCGACCTTCCTTCTAAATTCAACTGTTTGATTTAGGATGCTTTGGGGAGTGACAGGAGTAGGAGGCTTTTTATTGGTAAAGGTGGAAGTATAAGTACGGCGGGAACGTTTTTCATTATACTCGTGCCGCTTTCTGTCATCAGAAAGGGTGTCATAGGCTTCTTGTATTTCTTTAAACTTGGCTTCGAAAATATTATTACCAAAATTTTTATCAGGGTGGTATTTAAGCGCAAGCCTTCGGTAGGATTTTTTAATCTCAATAGCTGTAGCCGCTGGACTCACCTCAAGTATCTTGTAATAATCTTTTTCAACCATGATAGCTTATTCAAACCGTATAGAGCACACGGCAAAATAAAGGGTATTCGTACAATTATAGGAAAAAAATCAGAACGGTAAACCGTAGGATCTGCTTAGTATTTAACAATAATATTCCTTTTTTAGAAGCCATTATTAAAGGTTCGATCCTAAACTTTACTCAACCACTTAATATATCTCAGCGTTTTAAATCTGTTACTGTTTAAAGCCATGTCAGTCACCATTTCGTTTCTCGTTACTTTCTTCCAATAGACCGGCGCACCATATTTTTCTTCTGTCGTTTGCAAATGGTCCAATGCAGTTAGCGTAAACCCGTGCAGCACACTCATTCTTCTTATGGTTCTTATCTTATTAGCTTTTGTAGTATTGCAAGCACGTACCATGCTGTGAAGCTTCCTGCATTCGTCAATAAAAAATTCTTTAACCTGCTTAATTGATGGAGCTGTATTAAAGTATGTATGAATTCCCTTCTGCGTATCAAAATAGATGTCAAAACTGTCATTAGTAAGCTGCCCAACTATTGCAGATTGGTAGATGAAGGCTAATTCTTTCTCATCCCAATCTTCGTCTACCAAGGTTGCAAACATGAGCGAGGTATGCCCATTCTTTTCACGGCAAACATGTACAATCTCATCTAATGTTACAGTTTCTTCCATCTGCACGCCCGACTTTGCCTGCCACTCAAGCGCTTTCTTTAATTGCTTCAAATATGTTTCGCTTAAAGTCCAAAACTGCTGCAACTCCTTATTAAGCGAAACCAGTAGCTGCGCTCTACTCGACAAGCTGCTCTCATCGATGTTGTTGCTTAGCAACGCAAATATTTGATCCCTGTTCCAATGGTCTTCGTCTATCAGGTCATCACAGATTGTCGCCATAGCACCTACCAGTGTAAGTCTTTTAGTTTCATCTTTTGTAAGCGGCTGCCCCTTTAGCGATACATACATTTGTGCACATGCAAGCACAGTGTACATCGGGTAGTAGAAAAGTATCTTTTTCTTTTCCGACGCTGAAAGTTGATAGCCTAGCCTATGTGCATGCTTCGTTACTAATGGTTTTAAAAATTTATTGATGAACGCTCGTTGCTTATAACCGTCAATCGTTAAGCTGATTCCATTTTTTACCAATTGCCAATTGTTCATTAGTAGCGTTATCGGCCAAATATAAATCATGTTTTGCGCCTTCGTGCGAATCGCTGCATAGGATACTGTCAGTACAAGAGTGCGACGCAAGAATGCTTAATTAAAATTCAAGTGCTTAGTACAAAATCAACTTCGGGAAGATTTAGCAGTTGCAAACCCATTAATCTAAACTGAATGTTTATTTTCGCGGCGAATAAAATTTGTGACTATGAACCACGGATATTTTAGCTACCCCATACCGGTAAACGAGCCGGTTCTGAACTATGCACCGGCTAGCCCCGAAAGAGCAACGCTGAAGAAAACTTTGACAGCACTTAAAAGCGAAACGATAGACATACCAATGTATATAGGCGGACAAGAAGTGAGAACAGGTAAGACTGTTGCCATTAATCCGCCACATGAAAGGAAGCATGTTTTAGGAAATTTTCATACCGGAGATGCGAGCCACGTGCAACAGGCAATTGATGCTGCGCTGGAAGCAAGGGAAAATTGGGCGAATAGTAGCTGGGATTTTCGTGCGCACATATTTTTAAAAGCCGCTGATCTTATTGCGACTAAATACCGTCCTTACATGAACGGTACAACTATGCTTGGCCAAAGCAAGAATGCTTACCAGGCCGAGATTGATGCAGCATGTGAGTTGATCGATTTTTTACGTTTCAATGTTCACTTTTTAAGTGAGATCTATAAGCAACAACCTATTTCGGGGCCGGGCGTTCACAACCGCATGGAATGGCGTCCGTTGGAAGGATTCGTCCTTGCAGTAACGCCATTTAACTTTACAGCTATTGGTGGCAACCTTCCAACCAGTGCTGCCATGTGCGGTAACGTTGTTGTTTGGAAACCGGCGAACACGCAGGTTTATTCTGCGCAAATGTTTATGCGCATTTTAAAAGAAGCTGGCTTGCCCGATGGCGTTATCAACCTTATTTATGTTGACGGGCCGACCATTGGAGAAGTTTGTCTAAATCATCATCATTTTGCAGGTGTGCATTTCACCGGTTCAACTGGTGTGTTTAATACCATGTGGAAGACGATTGGTGAGAACATTGCCAAGTACAAAGGCTACCCAAGAATAGTAGGAGAGACTGGTGGAAAGGACTTCGTGATAGCACATAAAAGTGCTGATGTTGATGCCGTAGTTACGGCTTTGGCTCGTGGTGCTTTTGAGTACCAGGGACAAAAATGCTCTGCTGCTTCACGGGCTTATATCCCGAGTAATATGGCTGACGAAGTGAAGAAGAAGTTAGTAGCGGCGGTTAAAAGCATGAAGATGGGAACAGTGGAAGATTTCAGCAATTTCATTAACGCGGTTATCGATGAAAAGAGCTTTGACAAAATAGAAAAATACATCAAAGACCTTGGCAACGGTGGAGATAAAGCAAGCATTTTAGTTGGAGGCAAATGCGATAAAACAAAAGGTTACTTTATTGAGCCAACAGTTATTGAAGCTAAAGACCCTTACTATGTTACGATGTGCGAAGAGATTTTTGGACCAGTGCTAACCTTGCATGTGTACGATGCTGAGAATTTTGAAGAGGCGCTGCATTTAGTAAATACTACATCGCCTTATGCGCTTACCGGTGCAATTCTTTCGCAAGACCGTGCTTCCATTCACCTTGCAACTAAGAAGCTGATTAATGCTGCCGGTAACTTTTATATCAACGATAAACCTACAGGTGCAGTTGTTGGTCAGCAGCCATTTGGAGGTGCACGTACAAGTGGCACCAACGATAAGGCCGGAAGCATGATAAACCTTTACCGTTGGTTAAGTGCCCGTACGATTAAAGAAACTTTCAATCCTGCTACTGATTACCAGTACCCGTTTTTGCAGGAGAGTTAATTTATAAAAGCCCTCGCAAGAGGGCTTTGTTTTTTGTTGCTGGTTGTTGTTTTGTAAGTTCTTTTTTTGGGGACGAGCATTAGAAATCTATTCAACAGCCGTTGCGTCGCACACTGCAACCTTATTAATTCTAACGAACGGTTACCTAGTGGTGCATTATAAAAAACAGTACAAGTGAATGACACAACGATGCTTAATCGAAGGACAAAGCCTGTTCAAAAATTTCCTTCACTTATAACTTACCACTTATAACTTACTACTCATTACTTTTGCCTTTTACTAAAATGCAAGGTTTTGAAAACCATTCTTACCGAACAACAAATAACGCTTACTATACAACGACTAGCGCACCAGGTGCTGGAGAACCATCTTGATTTAAAAGATACTGTCATCGTAGGACTGCAACCTCGTGGTATTTATGTAAGTGATAAAATTGTGGCAGAACTAAAGCGCAACCTTCCCTCGCAAAAAATTAATTACGGCCTTTTAGATATTACTTTTTACCGTGATGATGTAAGGCAAAACCTTCATATAGCTAACGCAACTAAAATTGATTTTAACATTGAAAATAAGAACGTGGTTTTGATTGACGACGTACTATACACTGGTAGAACAATAAGAGCAGCATTAGATGCTTTGTTGGATTTTGGTCGTCCAGCAAAAGTGGAATTGTGTGTTTTAATCGATCGCAGGTTTAGCAGGCAATTACCCATACAGCCCGATTATTCAGGCAAAGTAATAGATGCTTTAATTAGCGAAAAGGTAAAAGTGTTTTGGAAAGAGAAAGATGAAAGAACGGAAGTTGTAATACAACAGTAATTACTTCTGGTGCTCTTTTTTAAGCTCGAAGTACAATTGAAATATGTCAACAGAAGATCAAAATATTAAGCAATCAGGGCCGAGCAAGTTGCAGGAGAAGGTTCATAACATCATATTTGAGTCAAACACTCCAGCAGGAAAAGCATTTGATGTTGCTTTGCTATTTTTTATACTGCTCAGTATAATTGTTGTTGTACTCGATAGCGAAGCCTCTTTTAGAAGGAAGTATGGCGACATTTTTATTTTTCTTGAATGGAGCTTTACTATCATTTTTACTTTAGAATACGTGCTGCGGCTACTAACAGTAAAAAGGCCGCTGAAATATGCAGTAAGCTTTTTGGGAGTTATTGATTTGCTCGCAATCATTCCCTCATACCTGAGTTTAATTATCGCAGGATCACAATCGCTTTTGGTGCTAAGGGCGCTCAGATTGCTGCGCATTTTTAGAATATTTAAACTCACGCATTTTATTACCGAGATGCGGTTTCTTTCTACCGCGTTATCTAATAGCCTTCGGAAGATTAGCATCTTTATTTTATTCGTACTTACTGCGGTAGTTATTCTTGGTTCTATTATGTACTTGCTCGAAAATGGTAAGAATGGGTTTACCAGTATTGCTCAATGTATTTACTGGGCCATCGTTACTATAACTACTGTAGGTTACGGTGATATTTCGCCTGTTACTACTGCCGGTAAATTTTTAGCAAGTATTATAATGTTATTAGGTTACGGCATTATTGCAGTACCAACAGGAATCGTTAGTACAGAAATGGCTTTAGCAGCCAGAAACCGTGCTCCCGGACACGAAGTTTGTAAAAACTGCGGCAAGGAAGGCCACGATGCGGATGCCTTATTCTGCAAGCGCTGTGGTGAAAAGCTTTAATATGTTTTGCATTTTATTGCATTAACCCAACCTACTTTTGCACCTAAAATCGGATCGGCGTTTGAAACATTTAAAGGCTTTAAATAAGTATTTCTGGAAGTATAAGTTCAGGTTCATTATCGGGATGATCTTCGTGGTTACCTCTAACTATTTCGCAGTATTAGCACCACAGGTTACAGGTTATGTAGTTAACCAGGTGCAAATGCGCCTACCAAATGCTAAAGTAGCTACAGAGCGTGAATGGCACGATCCCCTTGTTCAATGGTTTATTGATGTAATGGACCCGATGAAAGGAGATTTTTTCAAACTTGTAACCATTTGCTCCATTACTATTTTATTATTAGCTATTATACGAGGCGTTTTAATGTTCTTTATGCGGCAGTCCATAATTGTAATGAGCCGCCACATTGAATACGACCAGAAGAACGAGGTATTTGCGCACTACCAGTTATTAGATGCTAACTTCTATAAAACACACAGCACAGGTGACCTGATGAGTCGAATGGCCGAAGATGTAAGCAGAGTTAGAATGTATACCGGTCCAGCTATTATGTACCTTATTAACCTGATAGCATTAATAGGTTTCAGCGTAGTCAACATGGTACGAAAAGATGCAATGCTTACTTTATACGTGCTTGCACCTTTACCTATACTTGCACTAACTATCTACATAGTCAACAGTATTATTTATAAAAAGAGTGAGAAGATACAATCGCTCCTTAGCGATCTTACCACTAATGCCCAAGAGAGCTATTCTGGCATTCGTGTGATAAAATCCTTTGTCCAGGAAAAGGCAATGCTTAAATTTTTCGATAAGAATAGCACTGATTATAAAAACAATGCTATAGGCCTTGCAAAAGTGGAATCAATCTACTTCCCAAGCATGGCGTTAATGATTGGTTTGAGTACCCTAACTACAATTCTAATTGGCGGTATCCAAGCATTGGAAGATCCCTTAAAAGTGGGTGTGATAGTAGAATTTGTTATTTATATAAACATGCTGACGTTTCCTGTAAGTGCTATTGGTTGGGTGGCAAGTATGATACAACGGGCTTCTGCTTCACAAAAAAGATTGAATGAGTTCCTGCATACCAAACCTACTATTGATCAAAGTAAACAAGTGGGCGAGGAAAAGGTAAAAGGAGCTATTACATTTAATAATGTCAATTTCATTTACCCGCACACTGGCATTCATGCTATCAAAGATTTCTCTGCTCATATTAAAGAAGGAGAAAAAGTTTTGATATTGGGCCGTACTGGTAGTGGCAAGAGCACACTAGCTCAACTAATGCTTCGTTTTTATGATCCAACTTCAGGCAGTATTTCTATCGGTGGAAATGATCTAGGTACTTTTTCACTAAAGGCCTTGAGGGAACAAATAAGCTACGTACCTCAGGACGTCTTTTTATTTAGTGATTCAGTACTTAATAATATTGGCTTCGGCTTAGATTATGAAGCTGATAAAGAGCGGGCAAGTGTGGCAGCAAGACAAGCAAGTGTTGAAAACGAAATTCATCATTTTGCAAAA
>JAQBNN010000236.1 GCA_028288505.1 Segetibacter sp.
ATTTGATGTAGATTAAGCATCCAAAGCTGTTGAAGAAAGTCCACTACCTAACGATTATGCAGAGATGTTGCGTAAGGGATATTAAAACTATTTCTTCTTATAGTCTATATACCTTTTCGTCGCTTCAAGATAATAGTAGTCGGCGTAACTCAGCGGGACGTCAACTTCACTATTAGCAGTTAAATGGCCTACACTATGTTTTAGTAAGAAGTTATGGCTTTCACCTAATACGGTTCTATACGGCGTCGCACTTAGACTCCTGATTATATCTTCTGCATTCTTCAAATAGTAAGCTGAAGTTGCTTTGTTTACGGACTTACTCAACTCCAATAAACCTGAAGCTATTATTGCTCCGGCTGAGGCATCTCGCAGTACGTTTGGTATTCCGGGCGCATTAAAGTCCCAGTAAGGAATCTTGTCTTTAGGTAAGTTAGGATGTCGTAGCAGGAATTGAGCTACCTTATTTGCCTGGTCAAGGTATCGTTGGTCTTTGGTTTCGCGATAGCAAACTACGTAACCGTATAAGCCCCAAGCCTGTCCTCGTGCCCAGGCACTTTCATCGCCATATCCCTGCTGGGTTCTCTTCTTGGTAACAGCGCCCGTGGCGGGATTATATTCTATTACGTGGTAACTACTGCCATCGTTTCTATAATGGTTTGCCATTGTTTTATCCGCATGGCTAACTGCTATTTTATAATACGATGAATCACCTGAAAAGCGTGTAGCAGCAAACAGTAATTCCAGGTTCATCATGTTATCGATAATTACCAGGAAGTTTTTATTGTCAGTAATGCTACCCCACGACCTAATCGCTCCTACTGCCGCGCTGAACCTCTTAGTTAATGATTGTGCTGCTGTAATAATAACAGGAATTGCAGACGTATCACCAATTATCCTTAATTGGTTACCAAAACTGCACATGATTTTAAAGCCAATGTCATGATCACCTACATTCAATTTTTCCACTTCAACCAGCTTAGTTCTTTCAAGAGCGGCTTGTTTTATTGCTGCGTCTTTCGCGTTTTTATATAAGTACCAAAGGCTACCAGGAAAGAAACCGCTTGTCCACCAACCAGATTTATTTGTTTTTAAAGTCCCATCCTGGTTAAGCGTTTGCGGAAACAAGTTTTTGGGTACTTCCTTATGAAGCTCCAACAATTGCTTGTTTGCTAGTTTATACGAAGCCGCTATTATCTTTTTTACTTCTTTTTTAGGCTGTGCAGTTATTGTTACTAAATTTAAAAGCACGAAAACTAAAAGCAGAAAAGCAATTTTACAATGTCTCATATTTTAAAATTTTGGCAGCCTTCATTAGCTAGGTTAACTACAAGGTCGTAATTTAATTAAGGTTGATAGTAAAGATCAAAAAGAACAAATTGTTCGACTTTTCTTTGTAAAAAAGTATTTTGTGAGCAAGCATCCGTCCTCTATTCAACATCGTTGTGTCACTCACTTGTACTTTTAGTAGTTCTTTCACCATATCGCCACTACTTCTGTCACCAGCAACTTTCAGGTACTAAGCTAGTATGCATAGCAAAACTTTTTCTGAATAACAGCTAGCTTAAAAAAAGATAAAGGCGCAAACTATGGGAGAAAATTAACTTTCGATGTATTTACTTTGCAGCATATTCTGGGGCATTTAAAGCCCGTCAACGCTTCGAAAATATATGATGAACGAGTACTTATGCATAAACGATGTGTTTACTGCAAATCAAAAAGCAATATTCCAAAGCCTGCCGGTAAAAGGTGAAAGCTATACTTTAAAAGAAGAAGTAGTAAGCCCGATTGATGGTAAGAAAGGATTGGTTTTTTACGAACTTCAAAATCCCCAGCATCCTAATGGGCAGGAGTACTCTTTCAGGCCAAGCAGGTTTAAAATTGCCGATAAGCAGGATGCGACACTCGTAGAAGTGCTTGAAGAGCGTTATTGATTATTACAGTAATGACGCTTCGACAAACAATAATGTTTATACCAAAGGGTGAACTTAACGTGGTACGCATTGAAGTTTATGTAGCAGATGAGCATGCTACTTTTGGTACAGGCCTTTGGAACATTGACGAAAACAAAATCTTACTATCCCCTTCTCTATACTCCGAGTTTAGAACTTGCAAAACGCAATTGCTACAAAGAAAATTCTTTGATGGGCTAAGGAAAGTAAGCTCTAGGTTATTATAATGTTTCGAGCCGTCAACTAATTATACAGACAGTTGTCCTTCAATAGAATCGTCCAGTGTTTTTCCCATTACAGCACCAGCTGCCATTTTCACCAACGCTATTGCGTCGTCGTGCTTATTGTCCCAATAATAACCTTGTTTCGTTTCTACTTTTATAGCTGTTATTCTTGGGTCGTCAACTCCTCCTGTAAACCAGGTTTTAAGTATAGGTTCCCACAATTCTTTTATCAACTCTTTGTCGGTAGAAATAGTCGCAGTACCATAAATGCTTAGGAAATCTGAATGTCCGGATCCTTGGAACAGAAGCTGTACATTATAATCGGTTCGCAAGTCCTCATTTTTATGGCTGTCGCTTGCACTTAAAAACCAAAAGTTCCCTTCTTCATCTACCTTTTGCACCGACATTGGCCTAACTGTTAAAGGTTTGCCTGTTGTAATTTCTGTGCAGAAAAAACACGTGTTGTTTTTGCTTGCCAGTTCTTTTATCTTTTTACCCGCTTCACTTCCTTTAAGGTCTTTGTGGTTCTCTTCGGGTTGTTGCTTATTAATGCTATCCATGGTTTTATTATTTGGAATTATTACAACAATTATTCTTCCCAAAAGGTTCAAGTAGCAAGTTTTTTTTCAGTATCAAGGTAGTTTCAACACTGATGAACTTACGGTCCTAGTACCACTTTTCAATTCACACGTATAGTAACATTAGAATGTTACGGTTTAATTGCAACGAGCTTTTTTCTATACAGATGAAATTCTTAAATTGTATCTCAATCCTAAATGCTTAGTAGATGAAAGAATTCTTCCTGGACCTATTCAATTACCATTACTCGCTGAACAAAAGAATGTTCGAACTTTTCGATCATAACAAGGATCGTGTTCCCGAAATTTCAATCAAGCTAATGTGCCATGTATTAAATGCACACCATTTGTGGTTGTATCGAATTGATAATAAAACGCCTCTCTACAGCACGTGGGACACTTATCCTAATACGAACCTGGCTTTGGTAAATGAGGCTAACAGGCAATTAACCGAAGTGATCATTGCAACACGAGACTTTGATGAGATAATTAATTATAAAACCAGCAAAGGGGAACATTTTAGTAACTCTATAAGAGACATACTCTTCCAGGTTGTGAACCACTCAACACATCACAAGGCGCAGATCTCGGCCCAGCTAAGAAGTTTTAATATTGAACCTTTTGCCAGCGATTATATTTTTTATAAGCGGCAATAGATGCATGAAAATATAAAAGTACAAGTGAGTGACACAACGATGACGCCATGAAAACCGGTGCTGGTCAACAAATAAAATAACACGATACAACCAGTTTAAACCCTGTGATGGTCTGCTCTCCAGTTTTTAATAGCTGCCTTAATTTCTTTATTCGTTAATTTTTCTTTTGCGGCTCTTTCTGCTAATGTAGGAAACTCATCATCTGATGCAAACCTTAAAGCTATTACCTGCGCAACAGATAAACTACTACTTAACGGCTTACCTGTAAGAATATAATAACGAAAGTTTTCTTCTGCACGTATGGCCCTGTCCTGGGCTTTTAAACCAAAAATTCGTGCATGTAAAAAGATGCTAAGGAGTATTAGAGAGCTGAGGCATATTAAAGAAGCGGAATATAAATTATCGTCGCTACTGTTAGCGAGGTTAATAAAAGAACCGATAAGTAAAGCTAACAAAGCCGTGCCTGTTATAAGGTGATAGGAAAGGGAAATCCTGGTGTGATTCTTTGCATTTTGTTCTTTCATAAAAGTATTTAAGCAGTTATTTCAATACGTTTAAAACTTTGTACATCTTCTTTACAACATCGGAAGATGACCCAATATAATTATTAATAATGATTGCAAATGTATAATCGCCGGAGTAGCCGGTGAAACTTTTCGCGCCACCTATTGTTCCGCTTTTCATTTTTAGGCCGTTGTATTCAGGCAGGCCTTCATTAAAAACATTAAACCATGGACGGCTTTTAGCGTATTGCATCACCTTTACTAATGCTTCTGGTGCTAGCCGGTTTTGGGGAGAAAGGCCGCTGCCATCAAGCATTTTAATGGCAGAAGGGTCTATGCCTTTTGTCTTCCAAAAATCTTTAATTACATCTATACCCACTTCAGTAGATCCCGTGTTTTTTATTTCACTTCCAAGTGTTTTAACCAAGGCTTCTCCGTAAAGATTAATGCTTTTTTTTAAGAACCAATACACAATGCTATCCAGGCCGGGAGAATAATGCGTGTACAACGTTTTATATTTTGGTAACTCTTCATTTTTCATCTTGCGAAATGAAGCCGTTTTTAAGTTTGAACCAAGCTTTCTCTTCTCCACTTCTTTCGCAAAAGTTTGGGCAGTAAAAAGTGTGGGATCAGGCACTGAGCCGGATATAGTAAAACTGTTTTGATTAGGTGGAATGGTTCCGCGAACAAAACCAGTAGTGCTGTAAGGAGGTAAATAGATATAGGCATTGTCGCCACTACCAGCCTTGCCAGTTAGTAGTTCATTCGTTAGCTCCACCCCACTTACCTTTGGTTCCATTGCTGCAATAGTAACCTTATCTCCAGTTGAATTACCCGATTTAAGTTTAAGGTCGTATTGGTTTTCACGCCAGTTCAACCCACTTATACCGGCGCCATAATAGTTACCAATGTCATCCCAAATCCAACCACCCGGTATCGTTTGTGTCTCAAACTTTTTATCGTATCCTACCACAGCCCCGTTCAATTTTTTTATACCAGCCTGCTGTATAGCTTTTGTAAAATTATCAAGCACCACTTGCTCTTTAGTCCTGTCGTATCTCCAACTTCCAAACGTCGGGTCGCCCGAACCTATAATGTAAACGTTCCCATTCAGCGTGCTGCTTTCTATTACTCCGTCGTATCCAAATTCAGTTTTATAACGGTAAGTTGTTCCAAGTAATTCTAAAGCAGTGGCGCTTGTAATAATTTTTTGTGTGCTTGCTGCAGCAAGGCCAACATTGCCATTTCTATCATAAACAACATCACCCGTCTTATTATTTATAACATAAAATCCAATAATAGCATTCTTCATTTGCGCATCTGTTTCAAGGCTTTTTACTGCCTCCCCCAACCTGCTACTAATGCCCTGTGCCTTTATAAAAAGACTGCTTAACGTTAAACTTATTAGTAAATAAAATGTTTTCATAGTTATGCTACATTGCGCTAAAATTAAGCAGAAGCTTTATCATGTAAATCTTTAAGATCATAATGAATAGTTTATTTAATTTTCAACTGCTCTATAATCACTAAGATTTTTGTGTAACAAGCATTTGCTTTTCATGGCATCATCGTTGTGTCACTCACTTGTACAATTAGTTTTTCATGCAGTGCGTAAATACTCGTAAACGCAACAAACAAGTCTTACATCAAGCTTTAGAAATAGTCAATTCATATGGATACAACAAGGATAAACGCATCAATCATAACTATCGGCGACGAACTATTAATAGGACAAACAATTGACACCAACAGTGCCTGGATGGCCCAAGAACTTAATGCCATCGGTATTTGGGTAAAGAGAAGAGTAGCGGTAGGCGATGTGAGAGATGAAATATGGAATGCACTTACCGAGGAAAGCAAACACTCGCAAATCGTATTAATAACAGGAGGCCTTGGCCCAACAGCCGACGATATAACGAAACCGTTATTGTGTGAGTACTTCAGCGGTAGGCTTGTAGTAGATGAAGGCGCATTACAAAATGTAAAGAACATCTTCGAGAGGATTATAAAACGACCGATGCTTGAAAGCAATTTAAAACAAGCAGAGGTGCCTGATGTTTGCCGTGTGATACAAAACAAACGAGGCACGGCACCAGGTATGTGGTTCGATAAAAACGACGTAGTGTTTATAAGCATGCCCGGCGTTCCCCACGAAATGAAAGGCATGATGACAGATTATGTGCTGCCGGCGTTCCAAGAAAAATATTCATTGCCCGCTGTAGTTCACCGTACACTATTAACTGCAGGTGTAGGCGAATCATACCTTGCTGAAAGAATAAAGGAATTTGAACAAGCGCTACCCCCAAACATAAAACTGGCTTACCTGCCAAACTATGGCCTGGTAAAACTTCGACTAACGGGAACAGGTTCTGATGTTGATGCGATAACCGATGAAACGGAAAGCTTATTCTGGCAACTGCAGGACCTGTTAGCTGATGTAATGGTAATAAACGAAGACAAACCGCTCGAAGAAGCTATCGGAAGAATGTTGACCGACCGTGGTAAAACATTAGCAACTGCAGAAAGTTGTACAGGTGGATTTATATCAAGTCTTATAACTGCAATTCCCGGCTCTTCGAATTATTTTATGGGCGGCGTGGTTAGTTACGATAACAATATCAAGCAAAACGTTCTTGGCGTTCCCAAAAAAATACTGGAAGAAAAAGGTGCCGTAAGCGAAGAAACAGTTATCGAAATGGTCAAAGGTATCAAGCGCCTAATGCTTACCGATTATGCCATTGCAGTAAGTGGCATTATGGGCCCAGGTGGAGGAACCGACGAGAAACCGGTGGGAACTGTTTGGATTGCAGTATCAGGTAAAGGCGAAACAGTATGTCAAAAGTTTAACCTGCGCTTTGATAGGAAACGAAATATAGAACTTACGGCTACCAATGCGCTTAATGCGTTGCGTTTACTTATTATTAACGAAGAAAACAGTAATAGTAAATAGAGGAATTTTGTAACGGGCTTCAGTTCTATTATTTGGCATCGTTGCGTCGCATTACGTTCATCTGTTGTACTACTATTGAACTTTTCCTATGTTATACTTCAAAACGTTTTCATTGATTTTCACTAACCAATTGTTTATTGAAACCTAGCAGTACTAATTGTTCGTATGCATGCCACACATCAGCAGGAATCTCCTGGTAGATTTGAAAACCTCTAAGCGGGTACAACTTTATCCGCTGCAAGTCACCCACCATTATATTAATTACCTTCTCTATAGAAATCTCACCAGTTGGATACTCATCAAAGGGAATTTGTGGCGATGTTACGATAAGCTCTTTATCAGGCCAATGTTTTTTAAAAGTAGCATAACTTCTCCGTTCCATGTAAGGCTTTTGCACAACAATAAAAGTTGTTGGATCAAGGTTTTTATGCTGTAGAAGTTGCTGGGTAAATAGAACGTTTTCACCCGTATTGGTTGATCTGTTCTCAATGAGTATAACATCCCCAGGCACACCCATTTTCATTGCAATCTTTGCAAATTTATCCGCCTCTGTTTCTGTCCACATACCTTCTGTTAACCTTCCAAGCCCACCGGAAAAAACTAACACGGGAGCCCATCCTTCGAGAAATAATTCAGCTCCTCGCTTAGCAACTCTTTCATCATGGCTGCCTAAAACTAAAATACAATCGGCTTTTTTCAACAAATGATTCATCTGATGATAATCCCATACTACCTGTGCTAACGCTAATGTTTCCTGTGCTATCATAGTTGCAATTTATGTATCTAATGTCGAAGAAAAGCCGTTCTCTTGTAACCCTTTGTTGCCGCTAATAACTTTAAGAGTTTGGAAAATAAGTCTACCATTATCTTTATAAAAATTAAGCAGACCTATGAAAAAGAGCTTACTCTACTTTTTGTTACTAATCACTCCATCTTATTTGTTTAGTCAAAACAACGATAGCATTCAATACAAGATTGGCCAAATGATAATGATGGGTTTAACAGGTAGTACTGTTGATACTTCCAGCGCTTTATATAAGGATGTAAAAAACGGGCGAGTAGGCGGAATACTTATTTATGAAAAGCATCTTACACCAACGAACACGGCTGACAATCTTCAAAAATTAATTACTGCTTACCAGGCTGCCTCTCCTACTCCTTTGTACGTTAGCATAGACCAGGAAGGCGGACTTGTAAATCGTTTAAAAACAAAATATGGCTTTCCTGTAATGCCGTCAGCAGCCTACCTGGGCCGCATAAATAATATTGATACAACAAAGTATTATGCTGACAACATTGCCTACACTTTATCGCGTTTGGGTATCAATTTAAATTATGCACCTGTCTTAGATATACTGGTACCTACCAACCCCGTTCTTGGTTCACGGGAACGCTGTTACTCGAGCGATCCTGATATTATTGTTGATCACGCTGCGCAAACAATTTTATCGCATAATTATTTCAAAGTAAACTCTGTTGTCAAACACTTTCCAGGGCATGGCAGTTCAACTACCGACTCTCATTTAGGTATAACTGATGTAAGCAAAACATGGAATCGTGCAGAATTAAAACCTTATAAAGATCTTATAAAGCAAGGCCTTGTTGATGCTGTAATGACGGCCCACATAGTAAACACACAGCTCGATTCTAAAAGTCTTCCCGCTACTTTGTCAAAAAAGATCATGACCGATTTGCTTCGGAAGGAACTGAAGTTTAAAGGGGTGATTTTTTCTGACGACATGCACATGAAGGCGATTAGCGCGGAGTACGGTCTTGAAGAATCAATACAAATGGCCATTAATGCTGGTGTTGATGTATTGATGTTTTCGGGCAACATTGGCGGCATCTCTGCCTCTGGTGCGGGTGATATTGTAAATATTATTCTTAAGCTCTTAAAAGAAGGAAAGATTACAGAAAAGAGTATAAATGCCTCGTACGAAAGGATCATGAAAATGAAAAATAACAGGAACAATCTTACTACCTAAATAAAAAAATCCTTTTTAGCACGTGGCTAAAAAGGATTTATATTTTTGTACTAAGCGGTAGTTCTACTATTAAACATTCTTGCGTCGCATTCTTGTACTTGTAGTACTTTCTTCAAGAGTTGTGCTTCTTATCGTAAAGTCGCTGTCGAAGTATGCTTATATTTTGCTAGCTCGCGTTCTTGTATTCTATCAGGATTGCAGATCTCGCAAAACTCGTTTAGCATATTTTCAAAGCCAACGCTATCAACAGGCTTTCTTATCATTTGCAAAGCCCCGGTGGATGATACGAGCTCTTTTATTTCCCAGTCGTAAACAGTGGAGTAAACTATTACAGGAACACTCTTCAGCCTGTCACTTTTTTTAAGTTTACTTATCCATCTTACCCACTCATGGTTACCTGGTTCTACATCCAGCAAAATCAGGTCAGGTAAAATGCCTTTTTCCAAACCCCTATCTGCCTCTTCTCTCGTACTAAAGTGTTGTAAACTTACAGGCAAAAATTTCTCGCCTATAACTTCGTTCAACAACGCTGCTTCATCCTGGTCGTTGTCCACTAATACAATGTTGCAAATGTGTTTCATTAGGTTGTTTACGTAAAAATGAAAAAAATATTGTTCGCTTAAAAAATAATGTTGCTTTGACTAATTCTTGTAAAACAAGTTTAATAGGAAAAAGTTAATAGAAAGAGCAATTACTATTTGGTGCTTATTATTTGTGTCTCAAGTTTTACACTTATTTTAAAGTTAATAGAAACATACCCTGTAAGCAATGTTATGCCTTGTTTACTTAAACATCAACCCCAAACATCTACATGAAATTTTTTGCTGTTTTTTTTTGATGAACAGAAAACTAATTGTACAAGTGAGTGACACAACGATGATCAATTGAAAAACAAATGCTTGAACCCACCCTTTCCATTTTTAAAAAATAGAAGGCTTAAGATTAATTTTTGAGCGACAACCTTGGAACGAAGTGAAACTAAAAGAGCCCCGACAAAACGGGGCTCTTAAATAATCAAATTAATAAAAATTAGTGCGTAGTAGCATGCCTGTGGCTTGAATATGCAGGACCAGATGCAGGTGTTTTTTTAGTAAACATAGCAGCACCAATTTCGGCAATCCCCAAAATAAGATGTGGTAGCATTACGTATTCGCTAAAGCCAAAAAGCCAAGGTGAAACGGCAAGAAAAATACCACCTACCAAATCAAGTGTAAGGTGGGTACTCATAGAAATTTGTTTTGAGAACCCCATTTCGTAATTAGTTAATAGGCTGTAGAGAATTACGCCTGCACCTAGAATTACTGGTACCCAGGTTTCTGCCCCACCCCTATTAAAGTCGAATATCCATGGTGATGCAATTAACAGCACACCCATTAGGTAATCTAAATACCCGTGTGTTTTTGTTTCTATAAATCTCATATTTAAATATTTTATTACCGTAATGTGTTCCAGTTTTGTGCCAAGGTTGTATGAAACTAAAAATATATATAGATGCAGACGGAATGGAGATTTTTTTGCGCAAAAAGAGGTAAATAGTAGAAGTAGTTCACCAGTAAAAGTAAATATTTTCAATGGCGAGAAAGTTAGGCCATTCAAACATTGTTGTGAGGTGCAAAGCGTTATTGGGTAAGGCAATAAAATGCTTCCTCTAATCGTTATATATCTAATCTTAACTTCTGACCTACATGACACTTATATTTCTAATTGCAGTGTTGTTAATAGTTATTGTATCTATAACAATAGACCAGAAGAATAGAGGAAATAGTAAAAAAATTAATATGGAGCGAAATGACGTAGTATTTCTGCGCAGAAAGTTTCAGAAAGAATATCCTAACTTATCGTCAAGGATACCGCTTCGTATTACTAACATTGACGGAAAGAACATCACTGTGACTTACATGAACATTGAGAAACAGGAAATCTATCAGGAGACGATAATGAAGGAAGCACTGAAAAAGGTTTCTTAAAATAATTTAAAATATTTATTGAAGAGGCTGAGGCCTCTTTTTTTATGCGTATGTAATGCTGCTTTCTATTTTCATTTAAGTTTCACCCATTCTGCTTTTAGTTAGTAATAAAATGATCCTTCCGTTTTGTTCGTAACTAATTGTCATTCACCTGTTCTTTCTTGATGAAGTCTTACTGGCATAAATATTGACTTTAGGAGCATGTTATAAATCAAAAATTCGATAACTAAAAAAGAAGCTATGAAAAAGAATGTATTACTGGTGCTAATAATCGCTGGTCTTGCCTTAACATCAGGGAAAGCATTTGCCCAATTTATTGATCTTACAACGGGCAAGCCTGTAGTGGTTATAAAACACCAGGCAACGGGTATGATGTACAATACTCAAAATTCCCGACCTGTTTACATGTACATTGATGTTGCTACCAAGGACACCTTTTACGGAAGAACTGGTGAGAGGATTAATGGTAAAGTAATTCGTAATGCTAATGGGAGTTTCTCTTATAACGGCGACGCTGCTTACATTTATGACAAGGGGGATTTTCGTTTAAAGACTGAGGCTGACGAACCTGGTTATAAAATGAAGATGGAAAATGACGGGGACGTTAAGGTTAAAAAAGATGGTGATTACAAAAGAAAGATAGATGGTGACGGTGACCTTAAAATAAAAGACAAGGGCGAAAAGGTTAAGCTTTCAACAAATGGAGTGCTTAAAGTAAAAGATAGTGCGTACAAAAAGAAAATAGATGAAGAAGGTAACTATTTAGAAAAGGACGACAGTACTAAAGTGAAAGTGAAGGTGGACGGAAGTTCAAAAATTAAAGATAAGCGTACCGACTTTAAGGGTAAAGTAGACGAAAACGGTGACGTAAAGGAAAAAGAAGCCGGTGAAAAGAGGAAACTAAAAAGAGACAGAAAGGTAAAAGTGAAAAATGAAGAGGTAAAAGTGAAAGTAACCAACGAAGGAACTAAAGTAAAACCTAAAGACTAAATAATGAAAATAGGAATTGACGCCGGGCATTGCCCGGCTTTTTTTATCCATAAAACTATTTGCTAGCTGCGTAAAGGTGAAATGTACAAGTGAGTTACACAACGATGTTGATGGAAGTACCTAAAGAGACAACCATACACTCACATAGTGCATACAGAGGCTTTACTTCCGATTGGGAAATAGTTCCCCCTTGCTCCTTACATTCTTATTTATTACACGGTATAACATTTGATTTATTATCAATAAAAAAAATAAAGATTTATGGAGCAAAGCAAAGACAATAAAATAATTCCTATAACCTCAGTATCGAGTGGTACGGGGCAAGAGGTGACCCAAGATGTATACTATTACACCAACCAGATAGTAAATATTGTAATGATAGGTGACCCAAACGCAGGCAATTGGGTTTTAGTAGATGCCGGAATGCCTAAGAGTGGGAATGAAATTGAGAAGGCGGCGTACAAAAGATTTGGAGAAAACAGTAGGCCTTCTGCAATAATTTTAACCCACGGTCATTTTGATCACGTAGGAAGTCTAGTTCACCTAATTGAAAAGTGGAATGTTCCGGTGTATGCCCATACGCTTGAATTTCCTTATTTATCCGGTACACTTAAATATCCTGAACCTGACACAACAGTGGAAGGAGGCATGCTTGCGAAGATTTCTTCCATCTATCCGAATGAGCCTTTTAATATTCGAGAAGTGCTGCAACCCTTACCTGCTGACATGAGTGTGCCAGGACTGCCCGGATGGAAATGGATACATGTGCCCGGACATTCACCGGGGCAAGTAGCCTTGTTTAGAGAAACAGACAGGATACTTATTTCTGCTGATTCAGTTATAACAGTTCAGCAGGATTCATTTTATAAAGTACTGGTTCAAAAAACTGAAGTTTGTGGACCTCCTGTATACCTAACCACAGACTGGCTTTCAGCTAAAGCGTCTGCCGAAAAACTTGCCGTATTAAACCCGGAGGTAATGATATCAGGACACGGTACTGCTATGCAGGGAGAAGCATTAAGAGACGGATTACAAAAGCTTATTACGAAGTTTGATGAAGTAGCTGTTCCTAGCCACGGAAAATTTGTAGTGGACAAAGACTAAGCAAAGTAATTTTCTATACATCTTTACATACAGCAGGGTCAAAAGCCTGCTGTATTTTTTTAATAACAAACCTGTTGCATTGAGCAAACCATCCATACTATATATCACGGACCTATACTACAAGGCTAACAACAGGATCTATAATAGTGAAGATATTTTTCTTACCTCTCAATTGAAGGATGATTTTGATCTCCTCATTTGTCATCCTTTGCATACCCTTCGTTTCGAGGAAAGTGTTGATCTGGTCGTTTTAAGGAATTCTGGCCCTGCCATGTATTATAAAAAGCAGTTCGACGAATTCTTCAGCAGAATAAAAAAAATAAAATTGCTAGCTATAATTCGTTGGACGGGCGCGCAGATATGCTTGGCAAACAATATTTGCTTACGCTAACAAAAGAAGGGTTTCCCGTAATTACTACATTGATGATGTTGCAAATATTGCTGTATTACCTGAAGCGACAGAATACATTGTAAAGCCAAAAGAAGGTGCTGACTCAATAGGGTTGAAAAGAGTTTCTTTAAAAGATTTACGATCTACACGGCTTCAAAACGAACTTGTGCAACCCTTTCTTGACTTCGAGTATGAAGTTTCGTTTTCCTTTATCGATTGCGTGTTTCAATACGCTTTGCATGCACCCGATAAAAAGCAAAGGTGGAAATTGGAAAAGTACATCCCTACTTATAATGACCTTGATTTTGCAAATTTGTTTGCTTACTGGAATACCATGGACCATGGTATACAAAGAGTGGACGCATGCAGAACAAAGGACGGCCAATTATTATTGGTGGAACTCGAAGACCTTAATCCTTTTCTTTCACTGAATCTTTTAGATGAAGACACCAGGAATAGTTTTGTTGGAGAATTTAAGAAAGCGCTCCATAAAGTGATTGAGAGTACAGGGAGATATAAAAGAGCTTGATGTTTTTTTGCAACACAAACAGGAAATCAAATATCAGCAACTATAGCTTGTGAACAGGGCTGGAAGAACTAGCACCCATCTTACCAAAAGCTTTTGTAACCGGTGGGGTCAAAAAGGAGGCGATAGTATTACCATTCCTGGGGCTGTTATGAAAGCCTGTGCTGTTATTTAATTTCTCAATCAATTTACGAAGGGCTTATCAAACACTCTTTCCAAATTACTTTAACTCTTCACTTTTGCCTTTACATTTGAAAATTATTCAGACAAAACATCAGATGAAAAAGAACTTATTTATAGCACTGGAAGGCATAGATGGAAGTGGTAAAAGCACGCAGGTAAAATTATTGGCGCAAAAGCTAAAAGATAACGGCTACAAAGTTCACAGCACTTTTGAACCAACGGATAATTTTATCGGGTCTATTATTAGAAATATTTTAACCGGCAAGGCCAGGGCTGATAACCGAGCAATTGCAGGATTGTTCGTAGCAGATAGATTAGATCATTTATTAAATGAAGAGAACGGACTCGTGAAGAAGCTGGAGGATGGTTATACGGTGATTACAGACCGCTACTATTTCTCATCGTACGCCTACCATGGAACGCATATGGATATGGATTGGGTGATACAAGCAAACGCAATGAGCGCCGAAATATTAAGACCTGACGTTAATATTTTTATCGATGTTCCACCCGAGGTCTCAATGAAACGGATTTGCGAAAATCGTGAAGTGACAGAACTATATGAGACTTTAGAAAATCTTAAGAACGTGCGGGAAAAGTTTATGGAAGCTTTCGAAAAATTGAGGGATAAGGAAACCATTTATATCACAAATGGTGATCGCTCTTTTGAAGAAATTGCCGGAGATATTTGGACGAAAGTTGAGAGCATGTTACCGGTAGATACAGAACAAGTTTGATATAGTACAAAAGAAAAACGCTGAAGTTACCTTCAGCGTTTTTTAAAATCATTCTTGTAAGATCTATGCGTACATCTCCTCACGTAATTGCTTGACCCTTGCATCGTCCATGTACTCATCAAAGGCCATAAGACGATCAATAATTCCTTTAGGGGTAAGCTCAATAATACGGTTAGCAACGGTTTGCATAAACGTATGGTCATGAGAGGTTAATAAAATAATACCTGGGAAGTTGATACAACCTTCGTTAAAGCTTTGGATACTCTCCAAATCAAGGTGGTTGGTAGGCTGGTCAAGAATAACGAGGTTAGGGTTTTGCAACATCATACGGCTTAGCATACAACGAACTTTTTCACCTCCACTTAGCACATTCGTCTTCTTCACAATGTCGTCACCGCTAAACAGCATCTTACCAAGAAAACCTCTTAGGAAAGGCTCATCAGCATCCGTAACATGTGGTGGAACATACTGACGTAACCAATCAATAAGCGTTGTCCCCTGTTGAAAGAACTCGTTGTTTTCCAATGGCAAATAAGCTTTGGTAATAGTAGTTCCCCACTCGTATTTACCAGCATCTGCTTTAGCTAAATCATTAATTATTTCAAAAAAGCTGGTGACAGCCAATGGATCTCGGCTTAACAATGCAATCTTTTCGCCTTTGTTTATGCTAAAGCTAACCTTGTCGAAAAGTTTACGTCCATCAACAGCTTTACTTAAATTTTCAACATTCAAGATCTGGTTACCAACTTCGCGCAATGGCTGGAAAATAATACCAGGGTAGCGACGGTTAGATGGCTCAATATCTTCAATATTCAATTTCTCCAAAGCTTTTTTACGGCTGGTTGCTTGCTTACTCTTACTCGCATTCGCAGAGAAACGTGCAATGAAATCCAACAAAGCCTGGCGCTTTTCTTCCGTCTTCTTATTCTTATCAGAGATCTGGCGGCTCATCAATTGCGAGCTCTCGTACCAGAA
>JAQBNN010000248.1 GCA_028288505.1 Segetibacter sp.
CACTGTTATTTGTAATTTGAACACCAGCAACCTTTCCCTGGATTAACTGATCAGAGCTCCTAAGTATATAAATACGCCGGAAAACGAGATCTATGTAAAAAGCAAAATCTTATACGGAACTTATTTCGCCCGGCACGCGATCGATAGGTTGGATGAGTGCTTGCTGGTTGAAGGATATACAGATGTTGTGAGTTTGCACCAGGCAGGGATTGAAAACGTGGTAGCCAGTGGTGGTACTTCTCTCACGATTGACCAGCTGAGGCTCGTGAAAAAAAATACGGACAATCTTACTATTATTTATGACGGCGACAGTGCCGGTGTAAAAGCTGCTCTCCGTGGTCTGGATATGGCCCTTGAGGAAGGCCTGAACGTTAGGCTTGTTCTTATTCCTGAGAATGAGGATCCTGATAGTTATGTAAATAAAGTAGGCGTATCTGCGTTTCAGCAGTTCATAAAGGAAAACAAGAAAGACTTTATTATTTTCCATCTTGAGGTGATGCTGAAAGAAGCCGGAACGGATACCTGCAAAAAAGCACAGGTTGTGAACCTGGTGGCTGAGACGCTAAGCAAGTTCAACAAGCCCGAAGATTTTACAAAACTGCAGGACTATATTAGGCAATGTTCAGAATTGCTTAAAATAGATGAAGGTGGACTGACGAACCTGGTTAATAAATTAAAGCGCGACAAAGTAGCTAAGGAAGAGAAGAACTTCGATTCCAGGCCAGTAGAAACACAGGTTTGGCCAGAGGAAGGGTCTTCTGTTCCCGAAGACTTCACTAACCTCTTTTACAATGATGAACTACAGGAAAAAAATGTAATAAGGGTTTTATTAGAATACGGTCTGCAACAGTGGGATGAGGAGAAAACGATGGCAGAATATATTTTTGAGCAATTGGATGAATATCACGTTGAACACCCGGACCTTGAAAAGTTACTGGAGGTTTATAAAAAGCAATACGAGGATGGTTTACAGCCAACATCGAAAAGCCTATTGTATTACGAAGACGAAAAAATTAGGAATACAGTTATAAACATGGATGTTCAACCATATGAACTCAGTCCTAACTGGGACAAAATTATGGAAGGGATGAACATTAATAACAAGGATATCAGCAGGCAGGATGTAATAATGAGCCTTAATTATTTTAAGCTGAGAAAGATTAAAAAGATGTTTGACGACAACCAGCGCGATATTGAAAAAGCTGCGACTTTCGAAGAACAGATGCAGCTAATAATGATACATAAATCTTTAAAAGAAGAAGAGCAGCTAATTACCAAAGAATTAGGAACGGTGATCGTTAAATAATATTCATCTTGTTCCTCCTTATAACCTAATTATCAAAAAAGTACTTAAACAAAAAGAGGCTATTCTATGAATAACCTCTTTTTTTGTTTAACAACGTAATTATTTCTCTGTGGGATTTTTCTTCCCAGCCAGCAATTTTTCAACCGTAGCTTCAACCCTTCGCGTTCGGGTGTCTTGTCGTTTAGCCTCCTCAATCCACTTCACAAATTCCTGCTGGTTCGTTTCACTTAAATTCTGGAAAAATTCCCTCGCCTTTTTATGGCGATTGAAGATCTTTTCCAATTCGGGATGGGGCACAACAAGATTTTTGTCGAAATCCGGATCTATGCTTAACGATAATTCCTCTTCGTTTGCACCAGCTTTTCCCGTTTTCTCAAATCGCATGGCGACCCAGCAATGGTCAAGCGTTACCTGTTCAATACTTTCAAAACCGTTTTTGGTTAAAGTATCCCAACTACTAGTGCGGTTTAAATCGCAGATTATCTTACTAGTCGATTTTGGGCTAGCCACCCAAAACTTGGCACCATCGGCCAATACAGGAATCACCTCGTTTAAGATGGCCCTCAATTGATTGGTGTTAATAGCAAACACAAGCGCAAACTCAACTTTCTTCACCTTTAATAAAGGAGTAACGTTTTTTGAGTAAGATAACTTGATAAACTGCTTTTCAATTGAAGATGGTAGTCCCTGGATTAGTAAGTTTCTTTCGTTGGTTAATTGCAACTTTTCAAACATACTTTGTTGAATCATGCCTCAAAGATAAAATTAAGGTGATTAAAAATTAGGAGGCAAAGGTAGAAGTTTTCAGCCGGACATAAAAGGAAAAGCCCATCTATTTGTGAATAGAAGGGCTTCAACAAGGTATTTTCCCACGTTTTTAGAAATTATTTGGTCATTGGCTTATAATATTTTAAAGCATTTGGCATCTCTTTCTGCAACTGAGCGATCCTGTTTTGTTCTGTAGGGTGTGTACTTAAAAACTGAGGCGGCTTTTGTCCGTTGCTCAATGCAGCCATTCTCTGCCATAAAGGAACTGCTTCGCGGGGATTATAACCTGCTAACGCAGTATATATCAATCCAAGACGATCAGCTTCCAACTCCTGTTTGCGGCTATGTGGCAAAAGTCCACCAACCTGCGATCCTACACCGTAGGCTGTCATAAAAAGATTTCGAGTTTCAGCAGTCTTGCTCGAAAGAGCAGCGTCTAGTGCTACACCACCAATTTGTTGCAACATACCCTGGCTCATTCTTTCACTTCCGTGTTTAGCTACGGCGTGTGCTACTTCATGGCCTACAACTACTGCAAGAGCCGCTTCATTTTGAGTAACAGGAAGCAAGCCCGTATATACAACGATCTTTCCTCCTGGCATACACCAGGCATTTACGTCTTTGCTGTTTACCAGGTTGTACTCCCACTGGTATCCTTCCAGTTCTTTGGCAAGGCCCTGTCCACGATAATATTGAGTTACTGCACTTGCTATACGTGCACCTACTCTTTTCACCATTTCGGCATCTTTACTTGCCCCCGAAGACACAACCTTATTTTGAGATAAGAAAGTTTGGTATTCTGATTTTGCCATCTCTTGTAATTGAGATTCTGGTACCAGATTCAATTGGCTTCTTCCAGTAATAGCGTTTTGAGAACAGGCTATTACCAGCATCATTACTGCTGAGCTTAGGTAAATGGAAACATTTTTCATAGTGTGTAATTTTGCTAATGCTAAACAATAATAATACCAACAGGAAAAGAAGTAATGTAAGAAGTTGGTAAATAAGGGATTGCGAAATCTTAATAAAAACCGGCATTTAAAATTGTAAACCAGGGAGAGATTAGCGCCTTTGCAAATGAGAGGTATGGTACTAGCATTTCTACCCGCTTCAGCATCGTTGCGTCGCATTTCGTTCGTCACTTGTGCTAATAGTATGCTTTTCCTACATTTTATTCGCAGAAATGTTTGGTTATGGTACAAAAGAAGAACGAAGGATAATAGGCTTAAGGGGCGAAAAAGGCCTTTAAATTAAAGTAAAAGAGTGCGACCCAAGAAAAGCAGATTAGGATTAAAGCAGATGTTCTCAAAAAAAATAAGCATTTAATAATAACGTGTAAGAACCTTTTAAAAGCTACAGGTTTTTTCTCCTGCTTTTTCTCTTATCCCTGTTTCGTAAGAGAGGTACTTTACTTTCTGTGCCTTTTAAAATCCTGTTGATGTTTTTCTGGTGCGTAAGAATAACCATTAGGGCAACCGCTACAGCAAACACCCTGTAAAGGGTTTCCTTTTCGTTGAATATGAACAAGATAAAGACAGCAAAAGAAATGCTAGCGAGTATTGAACTTAGAGATACAAAGCGGGTAAAAAACAATACTGCGAGAAAGACGCCAACGCAGCAGACTGCGACAATAGGCTGAATTGCTACCACCATTCCAAATAAAGTCGCTACACCTTTTCCCCCTTTAAAATCAGCTAGAACGGGGAAGATATGCCCCAGTACAGCAGCAAGACCGAGGCCCACCATAAAATTGGTTCTGTCCCACTCGTCGTGCATATAATAAGGAATGAGGATGTATAACGACGTGGCAAGAACACCCTTTAAGATATCGCAGACCATTACGAAAGTGCCCCATTTAGAACCGAGTACACGATAAGTGTTTGTGGCACCGGCGTTTCCACTACCGTAATCACGAATGTCTATTCCAAAGAAATGTTTGCTTACCCAAACCGAGGTGGGAATGGAGCCGATAACATAAGCCAAAACGATCAGCAAAAATTCATTCATTGGGTAGCCGGTTAAAGTTAAGAAGCGACAAAAGTAAAAAATTGATGTGAAACTGTTTTCTGCTAATTATTTTCTTGAAGTAATATAGCAATCCAGTTATCTCTTTCAACGGTTTTTAATACAAATAAATTATGATTGCTACATTCTTTTAATACAACTTCTTCGTCTTGTTTTAATAAGCCGCTTAATAATAGCATACCGCCTCTTTCAAGACCAAAAACTAAGCCATCAAGATTAGCAAGTATAATATTCCTGTTTATGTTGGCAAGAATAACCCCGTACTTTACTAAAGGGCTAAACTCGTCTGCCTTTTTTAAAACAATATTCCTACAATTATTTTGACTGATATTTTCCCCGGCATTAGCAATACTCCAATCATCGTTGTCTATAGCAATAATTGCTGTACTTCCTAGTTTTTCCGCCATTATTGATAATACACCTGTACCCGTTCCAAAGTCTGCTGTTCTTTTACCCATAAATGAAATGTGCTCCATCTCCTGCAACATAAGATAGGTAGTGGCATGGTGCCCAGTTCCGAAACTCATTTTTGGAGTTATGATAATCTCGTTTTTAACAGTAGCTATAGCTGGATGAAAGTGTGCCCGAACAGCGCAAAAATCGCCAACTACAACGGGAGAAAAGCTGCTCTCCCATACTTCATTCCAATTTTGAGGTGGAATGATAGTTTTTGTGTAAGTTAGTGAATAAGCGTTTAAAAGACTTTTTAGTTGTTGTTCGTTTAGCTTATCCTCTACAATAAAAGCCGCTAGAATTTTTTCATCTTCCTCGAATCCATCAAATCCGTTAATTGAGAGTCGAGCTATTAATTCTTCTCTAACTCTCTCATCTTCAACTTTTATAGCAATTCGTATGTAATTTTCCATGAGAATATTAAAAACAAAAGTGGCCTGCAAGCAGGCCACTTTATATAAGTCAGTTAAAACTAGTTGTTATTTTCATCCCTGTTATTTTCAGGACGTGGTCTTGACGGTTCTTGCTGATCTCTTGGTGCAAAATCAGGCTTTGGCATTAAGGCTTTGCGGCTTAATTTAAATTTACCTGTCTTTGGATCAAGGCCTACCAATTTCACTTTAACTACGTCACCTTCATTAAAGATGCCTTCCATAGTTTCAAGTCGCTTCCAACTGATTTCGCTTATATGCAATAACCCTTGTTTGCCCGGCATAAACTCTACGAAGGCACCAAATTCTTTTATGCTCTTAATAGATCCTTCATACACATCCCCAACAGCAGGAACTGCAACTATGCCTTTAATCCAGGCGACTGCTTTGTCCAGCCCTTCTTTAACGGGTGAGAAGATGCTAACCTCACCAACGTTGCCAACCTCTTCAAGGTTAATTGTGGTTCCGGTTTCTCTCTGGATCTCCTGTATCACTTTACCTTGGGGGCCAATAACGGCACCAATGAATTCTTTATCAATAAATAATTTCTCCATTCTTGGTGCATGAGCCTTCACTTCTGCACGAGCTTCAGTTACACATTCATACATTGCATCCAAAATATGTAACCGTCCACGACGGGCTTGATCTAAAGCCTGGCGCATTACATCCATGCTAAGGCCGTCCACTTTAATGTCCATTTGAACACCGCAAATACCATCACGTGTACCAGTTACTTTAAAGTCCATATCACCTAGATGATCTTCATCACCTAAGATGTCTGTAAGTATGGCGAATTTTCCGTCCTCACGAGTGATTAATCCCATTGCTACACCACTTACGTGCTTTTGAATTGGCACACCTGCATCCATTAATGCTAATGAACCCGCACACACCGTAGCCATAGAAGAAGAACCATTGCTTTCCAAGATATCACTAACAATACGTACTGTGTAAGGATAATCGTTACCTGGCATCATTTGTTTCAAGCTGCGCATGGCAAGGTTACCATGTCCAACTTCCCTTCTACCAACACCACGCATCATTTTTACCTCGCCTGTAGAAAAAGGAGGGAAATTATAGTGTAGTATAAAGTTGCTGTAATCAGATTTAGCCGCACTTTCTATTAAAAGCTCGTCTAGCTTAGTTCCGAAAGTAACAGTGGTAAGAGACTGAGTCTCACCTCTTGTAAATAATGCTGA
>JAQBNN010000135.1 GCA_028288505.1 Segetibacter sp.
TTACCTCTTAGCAATGACCCCTGCTAATCTAACTAGCTCGAGTTATGCAAGCCTTTAAGCAGGAACTTTTGATAGTAACACAATGAATAAGCTTGCAACTGCGCCAGCCCAGCCTCATGAATACGAATTATTCGGATTTATGGATAAAACACCTTCTGGTTATGAAGAAACTGGCGGTAGTGATCCTATTATGTATCAAAGAAGATTTTTAGGCATTGGCTGGAAAACAGAGTGGTCTCACGGTAACATAGACAGTAATGGTTGTTGGTGGCAAACTTTTACCCAAAGTTATACTGTTTTTGGGTTCCCAACTGACACTCCGGTACGAGAAGTACAAGGTCTAAAGACTTGTCCATAATATAATATAATTTTAAATGAACAAGGAGACTACTATTGGACTTAGTAGTCTCCTGACTTTGTGTTATGAGATATTTTATAATTCTATTGAGTTTAGTAAATTCATTAAACTCTTTTGGGCAACAACGAATTACCGGTAAAATTGTAAATACTAAAAAACAACCTATTCCTTTTGCCTCAATCGGCTTTTTTAATTCGAAGGATGGGACAACTTCTGATGCATTTGGTTACTTTTCCATAAATGCCTGGGCAACTGATTCTATAAAAATTTCTTCTATTGGATACAAGTCAAAAACAATTATTATCACAAAGGATAGTGTTTCCTTAGCTATAGAGCTAGAAGAAGATTTTGCGAGATTAAAAGATGTTATAGTAAGATCGAGAAGAAGAACTACTAAGTCTATTTTTTTAGGACACTATACTTCAATAAACAATTTCTATTACTTAATTAACGTAGGTGAGGAAGCTACATTTATTCCTAATAAAGATGGTATTAAAGGATATATTGATGAAATAAAGTTTAAGCTTGATAAGATTAGCAAAACACATTTCATGCTTCGTGTTCGCGTTTTAAATCTAAATCCTGAAACAGGATTACCTTACGAAGATCTTTTATTGTCAGATAATATTATTACGCCAAAAAAATTAAGGAGGATAAACTCGTTTTCCATTAAATCCAAAAATATAGAATTGCCAGCTAACGGTGTTTTTATTTCTTTTGAATGGCTTGCAACTGAAGGAGCTTTAAAAAATGAAAATCCGCCTTATTTAATTGGTAATTCCCAGGCTGATAACAGATATGTGTTTGCTAACCGCAATAGAACTAAATGGCACCGTAGGAGTTCAAATTCTCCAAATCGTGATGGATATGATGTTCCTAATGTTTCCATTAAAGTTTCCTATTAAACTTAATAGGAAACTTTAATGCAGATGTAAGCAAAAGGATCACTCATTATGCTAACGCTCCCACCCATTACCAAGCTAAAGAGATAAATACAATCATATTAAGCGGATACAAACGCTCTATTTATCATGAAATGCCATTACTTCAAGGTGTACCACTTTATGTTTGTCCTGCGGCAGATTAAAAATATAATTGAAAGAACTTTCTCCACGTTTACCAACCTCCTTTACAAAGCAGGGATGTTTAATTATTTCCTCCTTTATAGATGACAACACCTTTGAAAAGTCTTTATTCTTTACAAACATCATAAGAGCAGCTATTGAATCCCGCCAAGTAGTACTTTTCAAATAGCTGTGTTATTGCTAACAAAAATTCAGATGCACCGTGCCACACTTTACATTCCGCTACAAAAACATTACTCCCATCCTGTGCATGCTTAAGAAGTATATCTGTTTTTCCACTTCGATTAAATGTTTCCCCTGAAGCCGTAATGCTTTCATACCTCGTTTCTAAAACAAATACGAATTGATCACGCAAACCTTCCTCATCCTTATCCTGATATAATGCAGGCTTCCTTTCCATGCTCTTTCCGGAGTCATAAATAACTTTTAAAACATCATTAAACATTTGCGTGCTCATCATTGGTTCAGATGAAAACTCCTTGTCTTTTGAAACATTAGGCTCTGGAATATTTTTCTTGGCAATAACCGGAGTAGTAAAGACTGACTGAGTATCTTGATTTACGCGAACATTAATAGCTGAAAAAAATCATTTTCTTTAAGATACTTCTGCTTTTCACTATCAAATTTTTCAGTAATAATGCCCCTTAATATATTGTTCAGCCCTCTTATGTTACCATTAATCGATTCAAGGTTAAGAAATGCCCTTCGATAGCTTTCATTCTTTTTGTTGATAAACTCTTGCGCGTCTTGCTGATAAATTTTAATAGAAAAAGAAACTGTTCCCAAGCGATCATTTACTGTAATGTCTTCCGATACCATTGCCCATGAGGTGGGCTGGACCTTAAATATTACAGGAGAACAGGAAAATTTATACTGCACTGAAAAATGATAAACGTCCACTGCATAGCTGCCGCGGCCATAAAAGTCATCCGTCATTTTCTCTTTTGATGCTCTTGGTTCGCCTACATGTTCCGATTGCTTATCCACTGCTAAGGGTCCAAATAATATTTTTGATATAAGTATTCAATGAATTCATCTCTATCGATTTTTAAAATATAATCCTTCCCCTTTTGACTCTATTTCGGATATTATTTTATTTTTCCTGTCTCTCTCAAAATCAAAAAAGCTGATTTCATTAAATGCTCTCATAAGTCTTAGTTCAAATAGTTAGCTTTTAAGTTCCTATTTGACAACCTTCCTTTCTTCAGGCGTCAGAACTATTCTTAATCTCTTTGTGGTTTTTCGCTTTGAAATATCCTTGAGAGGATTAGATTCGACCGCATCCAGCTCC
>JAQBNN010000253.1 GCA_028288505.1 Segetibacter sp.
TTGTAAGATGGATAAGGATAAAAATAATCGTCGAAGTGTACGCCGTCAATATCGTACCGTTTTACCAGGTCCATTACAACAGCGGTTGTACGATCCTGTGTTCCCTTTAATGCAGGGTCCATCCAGTGGTAACCTTCTTTTAAGTAGACAACTAATTCAGGATTTGTTTTTACGATTGACTGCTGACTTATGCTTTTTCCATCCCTGTGATTAGCGCGGTAGGGATTCAGCCATACATGTAGCTCTATGCCGCGGTCGTGCGCTGCTTCCGTCCAAAATTCTAAGGGATCGTAGTAAGGACTCGGGGCTTGCCCTTGTTTGCCCGTGAGGTAATAAGACCAGGGCTCAAGGTCGCTTTTATACAATGCATCTGCATGTGGACGAACCTGGAAAATTACCGCGTTGAAATTATACTTCTGTAAAAAATCAAGGAGTTCAATTGCTTCTTTCTGTTGGTCCTGCGTACTAAGCCCGGGCTTACTCGGCCAGTTAATATTGCTGACCGTTGCTACCCATGCCGCCCTGAATTCTTTCGCTGCTTTTGGAATTGAACTTTCTGTGTTTGGAGTTTGGATAACTGCTTTCGGGGAACTGCAGGAACTTGAAAAAAATACCGTACAGACTGCAAATGCAGCCAGGAATACTTTGGTTGGCATGTTAGCTTTCGTTTTAGTGATGCTTGAGCTAAAAGTAGGATAAAAAGTGAAAGGAGCTACAAGAGATAGCTAAACAACAAGTACAGCGAAAACCTAATCTCTATTACTCATCTTCATCATCCTCTTCTTCTTCAAACTGCTCGTATTGTTGGGCAAGGGTCGCATCGAAAATTTCGTAGTCAAACTCCAGGTTGAACTTTGCTACCGCATAAATGAAAGCATAGTTAAGGTCGTAAAGATCGTTTTGCGTTAACCACTCCTGTGAAGTGGCAAGAAGAATAGCTTCGTAAAAAACAACATCGGCATTATAACGCCTTTTTACCGTCAGTTCAGTAACAGGTATTTCAAATCGTTGTTGCGTGCTTCCCTTCCACGAAATACTGTTTTCTGTTACTATCCAATTGCCAAAAAGCATAACGATTTTATTTTAATTATTTTTTTGATGCTGTAACAACATTACTTACCGTCAAGTATACCTAAAATATGGGTAAAGGCATTAAACACTCTTGGAAGCTCCACATTATTTAAAAGTCTTTGTACAGTGAATTCTAACCTGCTTCCGTTTGAGTCTTCATCGTCAATTACGCTTAGTGAAAAACCAGACAGTCCCTGGAAAACTTCTCTAACCTGTGGATTAGCGAAAATGGTTTTAACCTGTTGTGCATCTGTTGTCTTTACAATTAGGTTATTATCGAATTCAGGGTAGCCTATTACTACATCCTGCCCGCCAAATAGCTTTCCGAGGCGGTTAATGAAATCTTCAGGATGGATATCAAAACGAAAGTTTGTTGGTGAAGTTAGCGGGGAGCTGAAAGATGTTATGCTGTAACCACCTTCGTCGCCGCCGCCAGGAGAACTAGTTGTATCGAACTTGATGTTGTGATTGTCTTTTTGTATTAAAACGTGATAGTCTCCGATAGTTCCTGGTATATGAAGATCCTGGTTAATCTGCTGCCAGATTTGTTCATTTTCCCCTGCAATCGTTTTTCTTGTCATAATTAAGGTGTTTAGATTTTAGTACAGCAAAATAACCAAGCCAACGTGTTTTTGGGTAATATGTAAGAACCCTACTTTTAAGCGTAATGGTTGTTGCAGGTTGTTGCCAATAGATTTGCCGATGAAGTGATTGCGACGCAACAACGACGCTATGAAACTATAAAGCTGGTATTACCAAACTCCAATCATATAAAAAGGCTAAGAAGAAAACTCTTAGCCTTTTACAATAATTAGCAATACGGTTAATACAGAAGTCTTACTTTAATCGTGTCTTTCACTGCTCTTAGTAATTCGATTGCCTGGTTAGAAAGTTCTTTATCTACATCCAAAACCACGTAGCCTATCTCTTCATTTGTCTTGAGGTACTGGGCAACAATATTTATGTTGTTTTGAGACAAAGTGGTATTAATGGCACTCAGCACACCCGGCACATTTCCATGAATGTGAAGTATCCGGTGCGTTCCCTCCTGTGGTGGCAATACCAGTGAAGGCACAGTGTGGGATCCGTTGGTAATACCTTTTTCAAGAAACTGGAATAGCTTGTTGCTAACATCTTCCCCAATATTATTTTGGGCCTCGATAGTACTGCCCCCAATGTGCGGTGTCAACAAAACATTAGGCAAATTCTGCAGCGGAGATTGAAACTTTTCTCCGTTTTTTTCGGGCTCAACAGGAAACACATCGATGGCTGCACCAGAAAGATGGCCACTAACAAGACTTGCTCTTAAGGCTTCAATATCTACAACCTGTCCGCGGGCATAATTAATAAGAATTGAACCCTTTTTAAAGTGCTTAAGGAGCGCTTCGTTTACCAGTTTGTAAGTAGATGGAGCCTCTGGAATGTGTAAAGAAACAATATCGGCGTTGCCTACAAGGTCGTGCAAAGTTTTAGCGTCGGTGGCATTACCTAAAGGCATCTTTGTTTCAATATCGTAAAAGGTAACCTTCATGCCTAATGCTTCAGCAAGTACGCTTAGCTGGCTACCAATATTTCCATAACCAATTATACCTAAGGTTTTGCCACGCAATTCGTAGCTACCTGTAGCGTCTTTCATCCATTCTCCTTGGTGGGCAGCCTTGTCCTTATCAGGAATTCTTCTGATAAGCATTATAGAAGCACCAATGACCAGCTCTGCTACGCTACGTGTATTACTGTAGGGTGCGTTAAAAACAGCAACACCATTTACAATAGCGTTACTAAGATCAACCTGGTTTACCCCAATGCAAAAGCAGCCAATAGCCTGTAATTTTTTTGCTGCATCCAACACTTTTTTAGTTACCTGGGTTTTACTTCTAATTCCCAACAAATGCACATCCTGCACAGCTTTTATTAAGTCCTCCTCTTTAAGTGCGCCTGTTAATTTTGTAACGTTAGCGTAGCCCTTATCTTTAAAAAATTGCACTGCTTTATCGCTAATATTCTCCAGGAATAATATATTAATCTTTTCTTTGGGATAGCTGGTTTTCGGCTGGCTCATGTAAACTGAATTTGCCGCGAAAGTAAAACATTATTTAGTTCGTCTATCCTGCCTTAAATCTCGTTTGCCTCACAATGTTTGCTCATTTTGGTACAAGCCTTTGTTTTTTAGTTCAACATCGTTGTGTCACTCACTTGTACTTGTATAATTTCATGCATCTTTTTTTGTGCTATGTTGTTTGTACTACCAGTGGCCTCACCACTAGATTTTCATAGAGTAACTTGGTAAAAAATGAAATAATACAGATATTCACCATTTTAATTACCCAAGGTTTATCATTACTTTTGAATTCATGATCAACAATACCCACACTCCTTTTAAAATTTTAATGGCCGACGATGACCTGGATGATATACAATTGACAAAGGACTGTTTTGAAGACATAAAACTACCAATTACGCTTAATGAAGTAAGCGACGGGCAGTACTTGATTGACAGGTTGAAGGGAGCCATTACTTCCAAAACTTCATTTTCCGAACTGCCTCAGCTTATTCTACTCGACTTAAATATGCCTCGCAAAAGTGGTCTTGAAGCCCTGAAGGAAATAAAGGAAGACAAGGTTCTTTGCAAAATTCCAATTGTAATCTTCTCAACCTCGAAAGCGCCAAAAGATATAGAGAAAGCCTACCAACTGGGTGCAAGTTGCTTTGTAAACAAGCCAAACACCCTAGAAGAATGGTGCGATAAAATGGGCAAACTCGCCCACTTTTGGTTTGATTGTGTAAAAGTTGCTGTTTAAGTATTTCTTTCCCCTTATTCATCAGAATATTATTATAGGCATTTTATTTGCACGTCCACAACATTGTTTTAAAAACACAGTTAATAACACTGTGTTGATTAATGCATTTTATCCCGTAAAGCCCAAACCATAAATTCGCGGACGTAAAAATAGAAGGTGAAGAAGATTATTTATTTAATATTAATAGTAGCTTTTGTTGGTTGTAAAGAGTCAGGTTCGCCAACAAATAGAGGAAAAAATAAAACTACTCTCGAAAGTTTTAAATATAGAAAGCTTACCGACCAGGAAAAGCTAAACTATAAAGTAGCCCTGCAAAGCCTTTATGATTCGGTACTTGGCAATGGTTCTTTTAATGGAGCGATCTTAGTGGCAAAAAACGGCGAGGTATTGTTGGAAGAATACAAAGGATACATCAACTTAGCCACAAAAGATACTATTGATGCTAACAGTACCTTCCATGTTGCTTCTGTTTCTAAAACGTTTACAGCTACTGCTATTTTAAAATTGTACGAAGAACAAAAACTTGATCTGGAAGATAGTATCCAGAAGTACTTTCCCGGCTTTCCTTACGAAGGAGTCACTATCAAGAATTTATTAAACCACCGTAGTGGCCTTCCTAATTATATCTACTTCATGGGCCAGGATCCCGAATGGAGGAAAAGGATGGTTTCAAATGCTGATATTCTACAATACTTGATGGAAAAGAAGCCTACTCATTATGGCTTTCCCGATAGGGGCTTCCATTACTGCAATACCAACTACGCCTTGCTGGCTTTACTGGTTGAAAAGATCAGCGGTCAACCATTCCCCGAATACATGACCGAAAACATTTTTGCTCCGTTGGGCATGACGCACACCCGCATCTTTACTATTGCCGACACCGCTACTTATGTTCCAAGCTATGGGTGGAATAATAGTGTTTTTGGGATAGAGCAGATGGACTGTGTGTATGGCGATAAAAACGTTTATACAACAGCCAGGGACTTGCTATTGTGGGATAAGGGCCTATACGATAATAAGATTATTTCTGCTGGCCTGTACAAGGAGGCGACTGAACCTTACAGTTTTGAGAAGCCATCCATTCACAATTATGGGTTAGGTTGGAGGCTAATGATTTTTCCCGGCTCCAAAATTGTTTACCACACAGGCTGGTGGCATGGCAACAATGCAACTTTTACAAGGTTTATTCAAGATACTGCTGTTGTAATAATTGTTGGTAACAAGTTTAACCGCAATATCTATGCAGGTCCAAGGTTTGCCCGCATCTTTAATAAACAGGCCACTGATGTTGAAAAACAAATAGAGTAAGCATCCTTGATTTCCTACCGCTTATCTTTAAAACATGAAAATCCTTTCCGCGGCCCAAATACGAAATTGGGATGTTTTTACTATAGAAAATGAACCAATCTCCTCGTTGGAGTTAATGGAAAGAGCAGCAGGAAAGTGCACCGCGTGGATTCTTTCAAATGCCAATCGTGACAGGAAGTTTAAGATCTTTTGCGGCAAAGGAAACAATGGCGGCGACGGTTTGGCAATAGCCCGACAGCTCGCTGAAAAGGACATTATCGCTGAAGTGTACATTTTAGAATTCGGTGCACTAGGCACTCCTGACTTCCAGGCAAATCTTAAAAGACTACACGCTTACCCCAATGCCATTCACTTTTTACAGGACGAAACCTTCTTTCCCGCAATTGACGAAAGCGATATTGTAATCGACGCAATATATGGATCAGGGGTTGATCGTACATTAGAAGGACTATCTGCGGCACTGGTGAACCACATTAATCTTGCGGATACTTTTGTTATTTCTATCGATCTGCCCAGTGGGCTCATTTCAGACAAACCTACCAACTCGAATGCAGTTGTGAGAGCCACCCTTACGCTTACTTTTCAAACACTAAAACTAGCTTTTCTTATTGCTGAAAATGGAAGGTATATTGGCAAGGTGCATATTTTAAATATAGGTCTGCATCTTCAGTATTTACAGACAATACAAACAAGATCTGAACTTTTACATAAAGACAAAATAAGAAACCTTTACAGGCCAAGAAGTGCCTTCTCGCATAAAGGGACTTTTGGGCATGCATTAATTATTGCTGGGGAAAAAGGAAAAATGGGGGCAGCAATTTTAGCTACAAAAGCTTGCTTAAGAAGCGGTGTTGGCTTAGTTACTGCTGCAGTTCCTGAGGCAGAGCTATTAATTATTCAGAATGCGTTGCTGGAGAGCATGGCAATTGTACACGATGAAGTTAATGAGTTGGAATGGAATAAATTTGCTTCAATTGGTATAGGGCCAGGGCTTGGCACTACTAATAAGAGTGAACAATTGCTTCAGATCCTTTTATCAAGCTACTTCTCTCCCTGTGTTTTTGATGCTGATGCATTAAACGTACTTGCTAATAATCCTCTTTGGCAGAATGAGTTACCGCCCAATTCCATTATTACGCCCCACCCAAAAGAGTTTGACAGGTTATTCGGTAGAACCAATAATGATTTTGAAAGGATCGAGCTGGCGATAAAAAAATCTCGTGAGCTACATATAAATATAATATTGAAGGGCCATCACACTTTTATTGCTTTGCCAAACGGAAAAGCCTATTTCAATTCTACAGGTAACCCGGGTATGGCAACTGGCGGGTCTGGTGATGTGTTGACAGGTATACTTGCAGGTTTGCTTGCTCAAGGCTATGACCCGGCGGATGCATCTATTTTAGGAGTTTACCTGCATGGACTAGCTGGTGATCTTGCTGCTGCAAGGCTTTCGCAAGAAGCCATGTTAGCCGGAGATTTGATTAAGTTTTTGGGTAAAGCTTTTTTAGAAATACAGGCTGATTCGTAAATGTGTTTAAGTACATTTTAATAGATTTAGGAAAACTATGCCTTTTTGCTGCTCATTGCTATGCAGTACAAGTGAGTGACACAACGATGTTGCTATGAAAGACAAATGTTAGATACAGAAACTTTCTAATGCTTACTCTTTCTTAGTTTTGCTGAGTAGGTTTCGAAACCATTTAATTACTGCCCCCTTTTGGCCCAATTTTTTAATTATCAACAGTTTTACAGGCTTTTCTTAAGTTCCTGTTAATATTGATGTTTTATCCTATTTTTGCCGTCCTCAAAAAACAACTAAAGAATAGAATATTTATGGAGAAACTGATTTACGCAGTTCCGGTAATGGGTATCATTGGCCTGCTTTACACGCTAGTTAAGTTTAATTGGGTATCGAGGCAGGATGCGGGAAACGACCGTATGAAAGAGATTGCAAGGTATATACAGGAAGGCGCTATGGCTTTTTTGAGAGCTGAATATAAGATCCTCACCTATTTTGTTGTGATTGCAGCTTTGTTGCTTGGCATAATGGGCTATAGTAATGAGAACAGCCATTGGAGCATTGCCCTTGCATTTATAATGGGAGCAATTTTTAGCGCCCTGGCTGGTTATATTGGTATGCGTGTGGCTACAAAAGCGAACGTTCGCACAGCACAAGCTGCACGTACGAGCTTAAGTAAAGCACTTAACGTATCGTTCACCGGCGGTTCGGTAATGGGGCTTGGTGTTGCTGGTCTTGCAGTACTAGGCTTAGGGGGTTTGTACATTATTTTAAAAATGATTTTTGCTCCTGATAGTCCTGCCGACAGCCTTGAAATGGAAAGGACAATTGAAGTTCTTACAGGCTTTTCTCTTGGTGCAGAAAGTATTGCATTGTTTGCTCGTGTTGGCGGCGGTATTTATACCAAAGCTGCCGATGTTGGTGCCGACCTTGTAGGTAAAGTTGAAGCAGGTATTCCTGAAGATGACCCTAGAAACCCCGCTACCATTGCTGATAATGTTGGTGACAACGTAGGTGATGTGGCAGGTATGGGAGCTGACCTTTTTGGATCGTATGTAGCTACGGTATTAGCAACAATGGTACTTGGTCGTGAAACTGAAATTCCTAGAGCAGCTTTAAACGAGTTTGGTGATATGGCTCCTATCCTATTACCAATGATGATTGCTGGTGTAGGTGTTCTATTCTCTATTGTAGGAACTTTCTTCGTAAAAATATCTGATACTGCGGGTTTGACTACCGGCCCCGTTCAAAGGGCGCTAAATATGGGTAACTGGGGTTCAATTGTACTAACTGCAATTGCCTGTTACTTTCTGGTACAGTGGATCTTGCCTGAAACGCTAACTCTTCGTGGTTTTGATTTTACACCAAATGGCGTTTATGGAGCTATCATTGTTGGTTTAGTGGTTGGTACTCTCATGAGT
>JAQBNN010000004.1 GCA_028288505.1 Segetibacter sp.
TTTGTTTTCTTATTTAATGGTAGCTGGGGGTATCTTATTAGCGCTGTTTGTATTAAACAGGTTAAAGATTAAGGATCTAATTTTCTATATTCTTCCGGGAATAGTAATGTGGTATTGCTTTTTAAAATCAGGTGTGCATGCAACTATAGCTGGTGTATTGCTTGCCTTTGTTATTCCATTCGATAAGGATGATGATGAAAATGTTTCTTACCACCTTCAACATTTTCTGCACAAACCGGTGGCATTTATTATCGTTCCAATATTTGCGTTAGTAAATACCGCTATTCTTATTCCTGCTAATGTTATAGAAAGTCTTTCATCCCCTAATTCCTTAGGAATAATAATAGGTCTTACTTTAGGTAAGTTGGTAGGAATTTTTACGGTTCCATTTCTATTAGTTAAATCAGGGTTTGCACGTTTGCAGCAAGGCCTTACGTGTAAAAACCTGGCAGGTATTGGTTGCCTTGGTGGTATTGGCTTTACCATGTCTATGTTCATCAGCAACCTTGCCTTTACTGATGCAAGTCTTATAAGCAGCTCTAAACTTAGCATTCTCATTGCCTCTACAATTGCGGCAATAGTTGGTCTCACCATTTTTTTATCGAACAGAACCCTCCCAGAGAAAGAAGTTCAGGTGTAAGTGTATGTGACAGCTATCGACGTCATTAACAGCATTATTGTCACCGATAGTAAGTACTTAGAACGATAGCGACTTATGCAAATGATACTCGCTTGATTGCAGATAGGGCCGGTGGTGGCACTATGTTGTAATCCCGATCAGAAAAACTTTAGCAATAAAAAAAAGACGGCGGGGATTTAGCTCGAAAACTGGGAAAGGCACAGAAATTGTTATAGAATAAGTAGTGCGTTAACTCGTTTTGTTCTATTTTATAATTTTTAAGAATTAGGGTACTTTTTTGATTTTTGATACTTTAATAGGTTTTTTTAAATTTTGAATTTTTACTGTTAGTACTTCTAAGTTTGATTTATTATTATTTGAGTTAACGTATTAGAGGACAGCTTAGGCTGTCTTCTTTTATTTGTGGCTTCCTTTTTACATTAGCCTTGCCCAAGCCCACTACTAAAAGTTCGAATTCCTTTTCTTGTGCTACCTGTATTTACGGGGTAGGTTAAATTCACTTGGGGCAATACCAAAATGGCTAGAAATATCGTTAGTATTACTTATACCTGTAAAACAAAGGCAGCGTTACTTTGAAGCGGAGGAAGTAGTACAAGTGTGCGACGCAACTATGATGTATAGTAGCAATGCCGTTGGGCCCATAAAAAAGACTTTGCACTAGGCAAGTAGCGCTACTTACATAGGTTTGGGTTTTATTATTTTATTGATGCGAAGATCAAAATGAAGATATTAAGTAAGGAACACCCATTTATTAAGTTTCAGTTTTTTGGTATTTTGGCCCTTTTAGTCAACCTACTGTCTAGCTATATTGCAGGGTTCAGCAAGACGTACACCACCTGTATTTATATAGTTGGCGTTGTATTAATTGTGGCCTTTATGGCTATTTATAAAATAGGGTACGAGGGGGCAGCAAAGATGCTTTCCACCCTTTTTTTTAATGTCTTCTTTTTTACCTTCTCCTATATTTATGGCCTGCAGTCCATGGCTTTTATTTTCTACTTTCCTTTTTTAGTTAGCTACATTTATATGTATAAGGATAGTGCAAACAAGGTAGAAGCAAAGTTTTTTGTTGCGTCATGCTTTGTCTCACTCTTCACCGTATTTGCTATATGCAGCATGGAGGGTTTTCAAATACTATCAAAGGACCAGGTAGCCATCATGTTTAGGAGAAACTTTGTGGTTGCATTTATACTATCCGCCTATTTCTTTAGCGAAATTTTTAACTACTTGGTGGTGCAGATGAGGTTGGCGCAAGAGGCTTCTGAGTCGAAAGCAAGATTTTTATCAGTTATGAGCCACGAGTTGAGGACGCCCCTGAATGGTATAATCAGCGCTATAAATTTAATGGATACCGCCACCCGCCAAGATGAGAAACAGCAGTATAGTGATGTTCTCAAAACATCGTCGCAACACCTGCTTAACCTGGTAAATAACGTGTTGGATTTTTCAAAAGCATCTTCAGGAAAAATGCAGATCGATCCCGTAAACTGCTCCCTTGAAACACTGCTGTTAGATCTTAAAACAGTTTTTCAGCCACGCTTCCAGGAGAAAGACATTAACCTGGCGGTGCTTATAGATGAGGAAGTTAAAAGAAGCGTTTTGTTAGATGATACACGTTTTGCGCAGGTCCTTTCTAACCTTTTATCGAATGCATTAAAATTTACAGCAACAGGAGAGGTGGTAATAGCGGCCAGGTGTGTAACCATTAAAAACGCAACAATCGAGGTGCAAATAAGTGTAACCGATACAGGCAAAGGCTTAACAATAGGGGAGCAGAAACGAATATTCGAATCTTTCAATAACGTATATAACAAGTCGAGGAATTTAGAAAGCTCAGGCCTTGGTTTGTCTATTTGTAAGATGATTGTTGAAATGATGGGCGGGCAGCTTTTGCTCGAAAGCCAGCCAGGTAAGGGAAGCAAGTTTTACTTCCAGGTAGTACTTCCGCTGGTTAATACCACGGTAAATAAAGCTGAAATAAATACTGGCAGTAGTGAGTGGCTTGAAGGAGCAAAAATTATGATCGCCGAAGATAATCCTGTTAACCGCCTGCTAACCGTTCAGTTTCTAAAGAAATGGAAGGTAGATACAGTAGAAGCTGAAGATGGTTTGATAGCGCAAAAACGGCTACTGCACGATGCCGATATTGATGTACTGTTGCTCGATCTTCAAATGCCGGGAATGAACGGCTTCGAGCTAATGGAATGGATTAGGGAAAGCGGCCTTGTCTTCCCGGTTATTGCCTTTACCGCCCAAACCCTGTCGGCAGAAGAAAAGATGGAACTATTGCAACTCGGTTTTACCGATATGATCCCAAAGCCTTTTGCACCTGCCGAGTTGCAGCAAAAATTACAGGTAGCTGTGCAAAAAAGAATCCCGTTGATGCAGGCTGTGTAGGCACCCTGTTTTGGCAAAACCTGCAGCAAGTTTTCCTGGTTGAAAGACCAGGATGGAAATGGATTGTTCCATTACCAGAAATAATTACTGCACCCTGCCATCAACTACTGCAAACAAGAGATTTCTTTAAGCAAGCTTTCGCAACGAGAAGCTTCCACCCAACCTTTTTAATTAGGGGAAAATACTTTTGTTGCCGGCTATTGTACCTTGATTAAACATCGTTGTGTCACTCCCTTGTACAGTTTGTAGTTGCATGAGCAGTTCAGCAGCAAAGCCGTTGTTGTTTCTTTTGACCAACAACTGCAGCGTGGGTAAGGAGTTTAGGTGAGTGCTGGTGAACCTTAGTAAAACACATATAGATAGCACTGCAGTTAACATTGCCGACTAAAGCTATACCAGTACAAGTGAGTGACACAACGATGCAAAATAGTACCGCAAAAGCTAAGTACAGCCCCGACCCTAAAGGGAGAAGAGAGATGCGGGGTGTGTACCAGTTAGAAACCCGAAGGATAAGTATCAGGAGGTTCATTACGGACGGGAATTTGGATGGGGTGCAAAGCTGTAGTACGATCGAAGTATAGAAAAGCATCGTACCGCTTTGGTATAATGGATGGAACATAATTTCCGGCCTCGGAAGAGGGGTTGTAGACAACACCAATTGCCCGGTGGCCTACGGAATTTTGTAAGGCGGCGACGGTTGAAATTTCATTTGAAAATATGAGTTTATTGCTTGCGCCAAGGCTATGCAGGTAACCTTCCCAACTGTTTGACGGCGCAGCAGGCACATTCATTTGTTGTATGGCACCGCCCCAGTGTGATGATGCTATCACTGATCCTTTGTAAGAGCCGAAGCCAACAGCAAAAACGTTTTGCTGGCCAAGTTCTTCCCGCGCTAGCTGGCCAAGATTTACCGTTCCCTGTGCTGCCATATCTGTATACCTCGCATCGCCTACATGTGTATTATGTGCCCACACAATTATTTTTGAGTTAGGTCCGAGGTGTTCAAGCAATCGTTTTAAAGTTTGCTGCATATGCCTGTCCCTGATGTTCCAGGAATCCTCGTAACTGCTTACTGAGGCGCGGTAATAGGCTTCACCATTTAAAGCTACCAACGCGTTTTGCTGCATCACAAAATGTGCTTCATTGGTTGCAGTAGCATTACCGGTTGTTTGTAGTATGGCCTTCCAAAGGTTGGTGGTTTGCGCCCTGCAGTTGGCTGAAGCATTGGCAACAGCATAACCGTATTCCTGTGGGTCGGCGCTGTAAGGGCTGAAGCAAGTTTCTACTTGTCGGGCAGCATCAATGGCTTTTTGGTTGCCGCCCTGCAGGTAGGGCATTAGTTCCTGTGTAGATTCCCAAAGGCAATAAACGTCGAGGCCATAAAAGCCAACGCGTTGCTGTTGCGACCTGTTTTGGTTAAATCGATTCATCCATGTTGCGAGTGATGCTACCTCGTAGTTGCCCCACATCCATGTTGGCCAGCGATCGTATTGTTGTAGCACCTGAACTGCTTCCGTGCTGTCTTTTGCTGGTCCTTTAATGAATTTATTTAGCCGATAGGAGTCGGCCCATTCACCTTCGACAGCTATTGCTGAAAAACCCTTTTCCTGCATTAGTCTCTTAGAGATTTCTGCCCTCCATTGATAGTACTCAGATGTGCCATGAGAAGCTTCGCCGAGCAGTACTATTCTTGCATCGCCGATCTGTTGCAGTAAAGGGTGAAGATCAGCTGTACTGTAGAGTGGATGAGTAGTGATGGTTTCATTAGTAAGGGGTGAATTATTTTCTTTTTTACAGGAGACTGCAAGTAGGCTCATTAACAGGATGACCCAAACTTTTCCATTCGCACTTTTCATAACAGCTACTTTTTAAAATGATAGAATTGTTTTAATTATTTTTTTAATGAATAAACAGCCTCTAAACCTTTTTTAATTTCTTCTTCGGAGTTAATAATACCCGGGGTAAAGCGAGCCCAGCTAATTTTATAAGGAGCTGCTGTTGCGACAACTTTTTTCTTCAGCAGTTCTTTCACTACTTGCTCTGTCGAATATCCGTCTACTTCAAACGAAATGATGCCGGCAGAAAACTCATGGTCCATAGGCGTATGAAGGGTGACATGTCGCATCTCGGCCATTCCTTCTTTGCACATCCTGTTTAGCTGGTGTACGCGGTCCCATACCTGCTGCTTGCCTAGGTTGAGGTGAAATTTAAAGGCATCGTATAATGCCCAGCGATGTTCTAAGGCATGAAATCCTCCCGGTGTCATTTGCTTGCCATCCATTTCTTTTGGCCGGTTTTCTTCTGCAATTACCAGGTCCATCGTATCAGTAAAACTTGGAATGACAGGTGTTACGTGTTGCCATGCTTCGCGGGTTGCTGCTACCAGGCCGTTACCCCTTGGTCCATAGATCCATTTGTGGCAGCCTGAAATAAAGAAGTCGCAGCCGAGTTCGGAAAATGTTTCCAGCTCTATTCCAAATCCATGTACACCGTCTAACACCATCAGCACTTTTTTATCTTCCTCGCGACCTGCATTTATTTTTGCCAGGGCTTTTGAAATTTTGGGAATAGGTAGTTTTAATCCCGAGCTTGAATGAACCCAGGTGATTCCCAATACCCGTGTTTCTTCCCGTATATTTCTTACTACTGAATCAACGATTTCCTCAGTAGTAATTTCTGATAGGTTTTTGAATAAATCAATTAGCCGGTAGCTGCCACCACTTCTGCCGGTAGCTTGCCTAATTGCTTCATGCTGAGAATAATGGTCGTGGTTGGTTGTAAGAACTTCTTGTCCTGGTTTAAGATTAAGGCCGGTGTAGATGGTGCCAAGCCCCATAGTGGTGCTGTCAGTCATTGCAATGTCGTTGGGGTTGGTAACTGCAAAGTATTCCGCAGCAATTTCCCGTACCCTTTGCATCATTACGTTCTCTTTTTCTTCTGTATACAGTACCGGGTTTTGGTCTAACTCTTTTCTTAAAACGTCTATCGCTTTTTTCACCGGCTCGGGATGAGAGACAATAAATTGTGATGAACCTAATTGAACGTATTCGCGGTTGTAAGTAAAAAGCTTCATGACGGCTGTCCAATCGATTGTTTCTGCTAGTGTCTCCATACGTCCGTTTTGTCGTTACTAAATATCAATTGTTCGTTATGAGGTTTAACTACCCAATAAATAACAACTGCATTTTCACCTGTCTTTGTGTCTTTATTTACAATCGAGCTTTCGTATTTCTTGAAGGATTTAACTCGGCCCTTCCAATACGCCTAGCTCCACAACTTTCATATAGTAATTTATGTTAATTGGAGTAGCGAAAATGTTATGCCGTTTTATAACAGCTTGTGAGGGAGCGGAGGGGTTTGCAAATGCATGTCGGTCTTAATTACTTCGTAAACAATGCTTTTGGCTATTGTCTAGCGTCGACCCAATTTTCTATTTTATGCTTTGCAGCCAATAAGAGCGAACGAAGAATACCTTAGGTGAGGAATATTTTACATGCAAGCAGATGTATGCAGCGCTAAATGTTTTACGGCTCTCTTGGTGTGATACTGCCCGCTTTTTCATTCAAACCTGCTGTAGAAGCACCCCAATAGCAGTATTAGAATACCCGGTCAACTAATTGCATCACTTTTGTACATACAATTTAACAATAAACTAAAAAGCAATAAAATGAAAATTGGTATTACCGGCGCTACCGGGCATTTGGGTCAACTTGTAGTAGACAAACTGAAAGGAAAAGTATCGCCAGGTAGCGTTGTTGCACTGGTGCGTTCTGTCCCGAAGGCGGATAACCTTGGTGTAGATGCCCGTGAAGCGGACTACGATAAACCGGAAACACTTTACAACGCATTAAGTGGAATAGATACCCTGTTGCTGATCTCGTCAAGTGAAGTTGGTAAACGGGCTGCCCAGCACCAAAACGTAATTGAAGCCGCAAAACAGGCCGGCGTAAAATGGATTGTATACACTAGCCTGCTTCATGCTAACACGTCTAGGCTCAGCCTGGCCGGCGAACATCTTGCAACAGAGGCGGCATTACAGCAATCAGGCATTCCGTTCACTTTACTTCGTAATGGCTGGTACACCGAAAACTACACCGCTTTAATTGCCGGTGCATTGTCAGGCGGAGCATTTATAGGCAGTGCAGGCGATGGAAAAATTTCTTCTGCTGCACGGGCTGACTTTGCACAAGCAGCAGTTGCAGTTTTAACAGGCTATGGGCACGAAGGCAAGGTGTACGAACTTGCGGGAGACGAAGCGTATACCCTGGAAGCCCTAGCAGCTGAGATCTCACGACAAACAGGGAAGGCTATTCCCTACAAAAATATGCCTGAAGCAGACTACGCAGCAATCCTCGTAAGTTTTGGCTTGCCCGAAGGACTTGCCAATGCCATTGCAGGATGGGATGTTGCCGCATCAAAAGGAGACTTGTTCGACGATGGTCGCCAACTCTCAGGCTTAATAGGAAGACCTACCACACCGTTAACTGTCATAGTTGCTGATGCTTTGAAAGCAAACTCAACAAATGCATAACCTTGCAAATGCATAAGAGGGTTACTTAGATTTAAGTTATAAAAGCTACTCGGTAGCTTTTATTTTTATGTAACCGGCAACAGGACTACTGGTAAACATCGTTGTGTCACTCACTTGTACTTGTAGTAGTTTCATGGGCAAACCCAGCTTGGTTAATTGTAGCTAAGAGTCGCCTGATAACTTAAACCAGGCAAAGTTGTGGCATGGTAAACGTGGTGGTTTGAAACAAAGGCAATTGAAAAAAAATGACAGTAGGATACGTGTTAAAAGAGCCAACATATACCTTATGTCAGAAGGTTTGAAAAGTTATTTTATTTTCTTGTCTTTCTTAAATTTGTAAAATGAAAAGAACAAGTTGGCTCAAGAGTTTTCTTACTGGGTGTATACTTACAGCTTCCATCACTTTAAGGGCACAGGCAGACAATGAAATACAAGTATATGCTTCTCCAACTATAGGAGAGAAGAGAACGATTGCTGAGTTGCATAATAACTATACGTTTAAAGGCCCGAAGAATTTAAGTGATCCTGCAGCCGCAAGTTGGTTAAACCATACTTTAGAAATAACGCATGGTATTGCTAATAACATAGAGATTGGGTTTTATACATTCGTTACCTTGTCGCCTGGGGGCAAGTATCAATATCTCGGCAACCAGATAAGGCCAAGAGTAACTGCGCCTGAAAGATGGAAGCTTCCTTTTGGTGCGAGTTTATCTGCAGAGTTTGGGCGCTTTCGCGACAATGTTTTAATTCCTTTTTATTGGCAGGGCGAGATACGTCCTATCATAGACAAAACAGTTGGAAGTATATACGCCTCTTTTAACCCGAATATTGATTTTGTTGTTTCGGGGCCAGGAAAGCAATGGGGGTTTTCACCGCAGTTTAAAACTTTCTATAACATAAAACAGAAGGCTGGTATTGGGTTGGAATATTATTCAGGGCTGGGAAGTTTTAATAATTTGCTACCCATAAATCAACAGGAACATTTGCTGGGCCCAATGTTTGACTTGCTTGCCTATCCTGAGTGGGAGGTGCAAACCGGCTTTCTTTTTGGCTTAACACCTAATTCCAACCAATCGATATTTAAATTATTAGTAGGAAGAAGGTTTTGATTATTGTGGCTATGCAGCATATAAAAAACTTGCAGGTGCTGGGGGTATTTTAAAAAGCACCATAAAGTTATTAAGTACAAGTGAGTGACACAACCGGGGCTAAATAGTAGCACAATGGCTAAGTACAAAATAACCTTGCATTAATACATTATTGGCCAATACCTGAGGGGTACTTGTTGCTGCCTACTTTTAAATAAAGATTATTCAATTGTATATAGTTTTAATATAGCTATTAATACAGTTTTAATAGGTGTGCTCGTTTGTAATAGCTATCTTAGGTACGAATCCTTATTCTAATTAATGTACACAATACCAGAAGGCGACAGTAACAAACAAACGATCAATTCTAAAAATCAAACCAAGTCAACTGAAGAAACACTTCACCACTTAGCTTTCGATAACTCTTTACAAGCAAACATAATTTTTACAGTAAGCAGCGGGCAAATAATAACAGCTAATATGGCTGCATGTAAGTTGTTTGGCTATTCTAAAGCAGAGCTTTTAACGAAAGGCAGGGAAACCATTTTTGATGTAAAGAAAAGCAGCTTTAAAAAGATGCTAAGTCAAAGGTTGGCTGAAGGGCAATCAACTGCATTGGTAACAGCCATAAAGAAAGATGGGACCTTCTTCCCCTGCCAGATCTCATCGGCAATATTTACAGACAAGGGTATTGAAAAGGGAATTACCACTATTGTTGATTTGAGTGAAAATTTTTTAAAGCAAAAAAATATTGATACAAAGAAGGAGAAGATTGTTGCCGCTAATATTGCGATAGCACAAACTAAATCGGACGTAAGACTGGCTGAGAATAACGAGTGGGTAAAATACATTGCCAAGAACTCATATGATGTGATGTGGGACTGGGATATAGCTACAGGCGAAATTTATGTGGGAGATAGTATAGTAGAAGTGTTTGGGTATAAAGTGAAAAACAATACAGTAAACTTCAGGGATTTGAAAAGATGCTTTCTGCCTGAAGAAAAAGATACTGTGGAGAATAAGTTGCTTGAGATGCTCTCCTCTGCTAGCAAAAGCTGGAAGGACTCGTTTACTTTTATACGCCACGATGGATCTGTAGCATTTACTACTTGTAGGGCAAGTATAGTAAGAGATGAGAACCATAAAGCTGTACGTATGATTGGTGCTTTGCAGGATATAAGTAGGCTACAGGAACTCGAAAATAAATTAGAAGAGCAAAAAGATCTTACTGAGATTAGCAAAGCTCCAACGGATATATTGTGGGAGTGGAATATCTCGACAAATGAAGTATGTATAGGTGAAGGCTTTGATGATCTTTTGGGCTGTAACCAAGATAATAATTGTAATAGTAAGGACTGGCGCAGCTATCTACATCCCGATGATAAAGCCGCCACTGAACAGGGATTGCAGGAAGCCGTTGAATCCGCAGAGGCCAGTTGGCAGTACGCTTATCGTTTTAAAAAGCCTGATGGTTCTACAGCAAGAGTGTTTAACAAGGCAAGTATATTTAGAGATGCAGAGAGAAAAGCATACCGGGTGGTGGGTATTATGCACGACATTACTCCATTAAAAGAGACTAAGAGCCGTGGAAGTAGATTAATTGAAGACAAGAAAAGGAAGCTGACCGGCAAAATAAAGAATGTTGTTGTAGAACTGATCTATCATTCACACGAGAAGCTTCAAACAAACTTTTCTGACTACCTATGTACTATGCTTCAGTACGATTATACTTACCTGGCTAATATATTTTCAGATGTTGAAGGTGTATCGATACAGCAATACGTTATCACACAAAAAATCGAACGGGTAAAAGAATTAATTGAAACAAACGAGCTTACTCTCACCGAGATTGCTTCCAGACTTCAATACAGCAGTGTGGCGCATTTGTCTAACCAGTTTAAGAAGTTTACAGGTTTAACTCCAACCGAATTCAAACTAAACAGTCATTAAATTGCCTTTTAATGTGTGAATGATGTAACCTTTTTACTTTAATCATGTAACACTTTAAGGCACTTATTAGTATCAATTTTCGTTTTAGGGTTGTGTATAAAATTTAATGCACACTAATTACATTTCACAATCCTCGTTTATGAAACAAATCTCTCTTCTCACTGAGAGTAACCGATTACGCACATCTAAAGGTTATTCTAAAATTTTCAACAAAAATTGGTATTTCTTACTGCTATTGCTTGTTGTTGCGGCAGGATGTAAAAAAGTGATGGAGGAAGTAGGACTTAAGGGCATTTGCCCTGAAGTGGTTTCTACAAGTCCTGTAAATGCGTCAACGGGCGTTAGTCTTAATAGTAAAGTAAGTGCTACGTTTAACGAAGAAATGAACTCTTCAACAATTAATGCTAAAACCTTTACATTAACACAAGGCGCTACCCCAATTGCAGGTGTAATTACCTATGCTGGTACAACTGCAACTTTTACTCCAACAAGCAATCTTGCACCTAACACTACTTACACTGCAACCATGATGGCAGGAGTAGAAGATGTTGCCGCAAATGCAATGATCAGTAATTATGTATGGAGTTTTACAACAGGTGCAGGTCCTGATGTTTTAGCACCTACCGTTATTGCTACCGATCCTATAAACGCAGCAACAGGGGTTCCTTTAAACAAGAACATCTCAGTTACATTTAGCGAAGCTATGGACTCTTCATCCGTTATATCAAGCTTCACATTGGCAAATACAACAGCTGGCGGTACATTAGTAAGTGGAGGCATCACCTATACAGGAATAACTGCTGTTTTTTCTCCCTTAGGTAACCTTTCACCTAACACCACCTACACAGGTACCATTTCTACAAACGCTAAAGACCTTGCCGGCAATAGTATGATAAGCAACTACGTTTGGAGCTTTACAACCGGCACTTCTGCTGATGTTACTGCACCTACCGTAATTTCAACAGTTCCTGCAAATGCAGCTACTGGTGTAGCTTTTAATACAAAAGTTTCTGCCACCTTCAGCGAGGCAATGGATGCTACTACAATAACTGCCACAACCTTTACATTAAAGCAAGGAACAACAGCTATTGCAGGCGTTGTAACCTATGTTGGTACAACTGCAACCTTCTCTCCTTTAGCTAACCTTGCACCTAATTCAGTGTACACAGGTACAATTACTACAGGTGCTAAAGACCTTGCAGGCAATTCTTTGATGAGTAATTACACTTGGAGTTTTACAACAGGTTCTGCTGCCGATGTAAACCGTCCAACAGTAACTTCTACTGATCCGCTTAATGCTGCTACTGGTGTAGTGGTTGATAAAAAAGTTACTGCTACTTTTAGCGAGGCAATGGATCCGCTAAGTATTTCAACAGCCACTTTCACATTAAAGAATGGTGCAGCAGTTGTAAACGGTACAGTTACCTATTCTGGTGTAACTGCCACTTTTTCTCCAGTCGTTAACTTACTTGCAAATACAACTTATACCGCAACTATCACTACAGGTGCTAAAGACCTTGCAGGAAATACATTGGCAACAAACTACGTTTGGAGCTTCACAACAAAACCACCCGTTATACCACCACCAGCATTAGGAAGCGCAGCTCTTTACGGCGCATTCGGTGGCAGTGCAGGTATTACTAACCAGGGTTTAAATACTATCATCAACAATGGTAGTATAGGAACCACAGGTGCATCTACTTTAATTACCGGTTTTCATGATGGAACTACCGGCGATATTTACACAGAAACACCTTTGAACGTAGGTAATGTAACTGGCAGAATTTACACGGCTCCTCCAACACCAGGCAACGCTACCTCTTTCGCAACTGCAACAAAAGGCTTATCTGATGCTACCATTGCTTACAATAGTATTTCACCAGCTTCTATGCCAGGTGGAACTGATCCCGGTGCTGGCGAGTTAGGTGGACTAACGTTAGCTCCTGGTACTTATAAATCAGCAAGCGGCACATTCAAGATCACAAATGGCAACCTTACATTAGATGCTAAGGGTGATCCTAATGCAGTATGGGTTTTCCAGACAGCTGCAGGTTTAACCGTAGGTATTGCAGGACCACAAGGTGCAAAAAGTGTAAATATGATCAACGGAGGCTTAGCCAAAAACGTATTCTGGTATGTAGGAAGTGCAGCTGTAATTAACGGAGCCGGTGGCGGTATAATGACAGGTACCATCATTGCATCTGCAGGCGTTACGTTTTCAACCGCAGGTAATGCTGTTCAAACAGTATTAAATGGCAGGGCGCTTTCTCTTAATGCTTCAGTTACCATGGTAAACACAACTATTAACGTTCCCCAGTAATAAAACTTTCTATGTTGTTTGCTTAAGAAAAGCTTTTGGTTTCAAACATTTGTTTTTCTATTAAGCATCGTTGTGTCACTCACTTGTACAAGTAGTAGTGAGGGCAGCAAGCCAGGCAAAATCTTAAGCAAACAACATTTTAAAAGTACTGGCAGCACACACACACAATGTTATTCCAACCCTTGTTTTCGTTATGAAGCAAAACAATAAAATAATTTAAAAAACGTACTATGTTACATCAAACAGCAAATCATAAATTTGCTCTATTATTCCTTTCATTAATGGTTGCCGGCGTTGCAGGCAATGCACAAAAAATTGAGCGGGTACAACCCACCTGGTGGTTTGGTCAATCAGGTGCTGCAAATTTCAATACTTATCGTGGTACTACTCAAAAGCTCAACAATAACTTAACTGTTCCTGCAGCATTTCATAAAGGAGACGGCATTAAACCATACGCCTCTTTATTAACCGAGTACCGCCCAAACAAAGTGTTGGGAGGTATGCTTAATATAGCATATGATAACCGCGGTGGAAAATTCGACAGTGTTATGGCACCGTGTAATTGCCCTGCTAACTTATCAACTAACTTAAGTTATATCACCATCGAACCAAGCTTTCGTATTGCCCCCTTTTCATCTTCTTTCTATGTATTTGCAGGGCCAACTATAGCCTTCAATGTTGCCAACTCTTTTACTTATTTGCAGGACAAGCAAACTGATAAAAGAGGCGACTGGAGCGATATTCGTAAAATAGTATTCTCAGCCCAGGCAGGTGCCGGCATTGATCTCCCACTTTCTTCAAAAGTTAGTGCAACTCAAATGACCCTTTCACCGTTTGCATCTTTTCAAACAAACCTTGGCCAGGCTCCCCGTTCTATAGAAACATGGAGTTTATACACAGTACGTGCAGGCATAGCACTTAAGTTTGGAACAAGCAGGAAGGTTGCCCCTGTTAAGACTACAGTAGAAGTAGAAGCAATTAACACTCCTGTTGCAGTCGCTGAAAAAGACATTCAGTTTTCTGTTAGAGCGCCTAAAGTTGTTCCTTTAAACCGTAAGGTGAAGGAAACATTTGCTCTTCGTAATTCAGTATTCTTCAACGAAGGTTCAACTGAAATACCAACTCGTTATACACGCTTAAGCAACACACAGGCCATTGCATTTAAAGAAGCACAATTGCAGCAAGATCAGCCCAACAACCTAAATAACGGTCGTTCTTCAAGGCAAATGGCAGTATACCACAACATTTTAAACATTCTTGGCGATCGTTTGCGTGCAAATCCACTTAGTACTATCTCTTTAAGTGGTGCAGCAGCTAACAAACCTGCAGAAGGTAAACTGATGGCAGAAAATATTAAACAGTACTTAGTAAATACTTTTGGTATAAACGCTACAAGAATAAGCACTGAAGGCAGAGACAAACCACTTGTTCCATCAGAACAACCAGGCGCAACAAAAGAACTAGCCTTACTTCGCGAAGGAGATCGCAGGGTAGATATTGTAAGCACTTCTCCTGCAATGTTAATGCAGGTTGGCGGAGTAGCTTCACCCTTTTTAAAGCCGGTACAAATTACAGCAGTACAACAAGATCCATTAGATAGCTACGTGCTATTTAACGCAACAGGAGCTGAGGAATTATTGAAGTCATGGTCTGTAGAAGTTACAGATGAGCAGGGTAAGGTTCAGCATTACGGACCTTTCACTAACGAACAGGGATCTGTTTCAGGAAAAACAATCTTAGGAAACAATACCCAAGGCAACTACAAGATAGTAATGCTGGGAGAAACTAAAAGCGGTCGTTCTATAACAAAAGAAAGCTCGGTTAGTTTAGTGAAAATGGAAGATCCAAAACAAGAGGGATTACGTTACAGCATCCTCTTCGATTTTGATAAATCAAGCACAATTGCTTCTTATGAGAAATTCCTTACTGATATTGTAACTCCTCTTATTCCTGAAAACGGAACAGTAATTATTCACGGCCATACCGATGTTATCGGCGACGAGAAATACAACACTGTGTTATCTTCAGAAAGAGCCGGCAGTGCACAAAAGATTATTGAAGGTGCTTTGTCAAAAGCTGGTAAAAAAGGCGTAAAATTTGAAACCATTGGTTTTGGCGAAGATGCAGGTAATGCACCTTTCGAAAACAATCTTCCTGAAGAGCGTTTTTATAACAGAACTGTTATTATAGATATCGTTCCTTCTAAATAAATTTTACAACCTTACTAAGTACAGGAACAGGCAATTAATGCTTGTCGCCTGTACTTTTTTTATTACGCATAGTTTTGTTGCCACCCTTTCAAATGGAATTAATAAATTTACTATTGTAAATATTTTTACGTGCAACAAATGAAAGATATTGAAGAATTTGGGGCGGGTTCACAAAAAGACCTGGAATTGTTGTATGACAAGTATTCCCCGGCGATGTACGGTGTTATTACTACAATTATCTCCGATAAATCGAAAGCAGAAGAAGTTCTTATCAGGGTATTCTCAGTTCTTGCAGCAGAGATCGAAAATTATCAACATAAGCATAGCCTCTTATTATGGCTACTAAATCTCTCCAGGAACCATAGTATAGCACAGCTGATAGAGGATAACGCAACCACTAAGGCAGCACTGGCAAACTCGTACATAAGCTCGTTGCCCTTATTAGAGAAAACTATTTTTGCGCTTGTATATCTAAAGGGGCTGAACATTCACGAGGTTGCAGCAATACTCCATCTGCCTTTAATCAAGATTGAGAATGTTTTTAACGGCCTGCCCAACTTTACCCCTTACATGTTTGCCAATATAAAAAGAAAGAGTTCTCCTGTTACCGATATGCTGCAAGCACTAACGCAAAATATAATTCCTGTTAACGACCACCAGCGTATTGCAGCTTTAAAGAAGTTAGGAATTTTGTATACACCTGCTGAGGAGGCCTTTGACAAAATAACCCAAATGGCTGCACGTGTTTTCGATACGCCAATGTCTTTTCTTTCTTTAGTGGATGAGGATACTGTGTTCTATAAATCACAGGTGGGGCCTTTTGGCAGGTCGCAGGTAAACAGGGAGAATAGTTTATGTTCTTTAACCATCTTATCAAAAGAACCGCTTGTAATTGAGGATGCTTCACTGGCAACTTGTTTTAGAGATAACCCGTTTGTGCAGGCTGAGAAAGGTATTAAATTTTATGCAGGTGCACCTCTCATTACAAAAGAAGGCTATCTAATTGGTGCACTCTGCGTAGTAGATACTAAACCCAGAGCATTTTCCTTTAATGATACAGTGCTACTGACGGAATTTGCAGAAACGGCAATGCAGGAAATTGAATCAAGGCACGAAACTTTTCAGCAGATACTCTTACAGGAACAGGTAGCAAGCGCAGCAAATAAAAACAAGGCTAAGTTTTAGTATCCAGAACATCTTTTTTTATTGAGAGGTTAATGCAACTATCCTTTTTTATTACTTCTGAATATGGTAACAGTTTTCAAAAAAAACAGTCCATGCAAATATACCTACTTATACTATCTGCGTATACCCTGGTTTCCTTTAAATCTATAGCTGAAATACGAAAATAATAAAGTTTACCACTCTTTAACCCCGTTATTACTAATCACTTTTTTGTTGTGTTAGAAGTAAATAAACGCACTCCGTTTACTATTGCTTCGCAAATAATTTGCGTAATTTAATCCCTTACAATTTCAGTGTTGCTAACAATAGGTTTGTACAACTTTTACATATTTAAAGTTTGTACTGTCATAATTTTTTTTGTACTCAGCTGAAGTACTACTTAAACATTTTTGCGTCGCGCTCTTGTGCTATTGTAGTTACTTAGGCAGTCGGGTGCTTTAGTGATTCCAACAAAATTTTCAGCATAATAGTTTACTATGATTTACTTTTTAATAAGCTTAAAAATCTACTGTTATTATCTTCTTTTGTTAGTAAGCTTTTAAGCACCTTTGAGAGCGCTACCTGTTGCAGGTATAACAAACAGTACAAGTGTGCGACGCAACGAAGAATAATAGTAGTACAAAAGCCAGGCTCAAAAGAAATTTATTTTGTATTTACAGCGAGTATAAAAAAAGAGCCGACACAACTAATGTGCGACTCTTTATTAAAACATAAGAGGCCTCAGCTAATTTACCAGTTCGATACAAAAGACCTCCTTAGCTATTGTTATTATCACCATCAGCACTTCCATAACCTTTTCCACCGGGGTTATCTGCACTACCATCGGGTGCCATGCCGCTTCCAGTTTTCGATCCGTTGTCTGGTGCGCCGCCTGTATCTTCTTCTTTTATTGTACCTGAACCAGAATTGCTATGTAGGTCGGGGCCGTTCTTACTATCATCAGAACTTACGTCAATGCCTAAAGAAGGACCTACATTCTTTTTTAGGCTTTCTTCATCTTGTCCCATATGCTCTTTTGTATTTTCACTTGTTGCCATCATCTACATTTTTTAGTTTTTAAAATTGTTACTCAGCATTAATTGCAAAAACCATCCAAGGTTATTTTTATATGTTTACCAGCATTTAAAGAGGGGCGGGCTTTAAGAAGAAGAATCTATAGCAGGGAGAGGGGCAATTAAAATAATAAATGAGAACAAAAATCTACAAGCGGCAGGTGTAAATCTATTGCTTTTTTTTGCTATATCTAAATGTTGACTGATAGAAATTCCGGCCTATGTCTGCCTGCTAGCTTTAACTAAGCGATAGAAGCACTATAAAACTTTTTAACCAGCGTATTCGTTTTTATTTATTAAGTTTGGTACATGTCAGGTAAGGCAGCAAATAATATTCATACACTACACGATAAGTACCACGTTGTACTTGATACCCGTGATTGTTTTACCTGTTCTTTCACTGAGTTTCTTCCTTTTAATTCAGCGATGTATTACTACTCCAGTTTTAAAGCCTTTAAAACTATTACCCCGTCCTAAGCATATTCTTGCAGGTACGGGGAAGCTATCTTTTCTTTTAATCACACGTTCAAATTTAAATAATAAGTATCTCGATTAAATAGCGGTTTTGTTTCGCAATGGGCACGATCTATAAAGCTTACAGGCCAAACGGCAGGCAGCAAAGCTAATTAATGTAAGTGCTTAATAATTACTATTCGCCTTACACCAAGGCTGCATCACTTTGTAAAGAAAATCTTCTTGGATCGTTTAAAATGGTGCACTTACTTTCCCTTGTTTAATTGCATCAAGTGGCACTACGATAATGTAAAACAAATGAAGGTGCAAAGGAAGTAAGTAGAAAGGCTAATTGCAAAAGAAGGGCTTAGCAAAATAGAAAGAACGTAAAGGTTTCCCCCCAGGGATAGGAGGCTGCCGCTTCAATGATGGCTTATTTTGAAGAATGTGCAGCCTCTTTTTTAAAACTATTCAATTGAAAATCATGCTAAACAAAAGTAACAACCAAAAATACAAGAACAGTGGCACAACCTTTAGTGGAATGCTTCTTTTAGTACTTGTTATTATAAATGCTATTATTCTAAAGTTTGTATTTATTCATGAAGGGAGTTCGTACACAACATTAACGGTAACACTGCCTTTGCTTGCCACTTCCCTAATATACCATAAGCGTAAAATGGTTATTAATAAGCGTACATCTAATAGTATAAAAATTAACCGATCCCGCAAACCAACGCTTGTTTGAAGGTGGTTTTATTTAAAACCGCAATTTCATATAAATGTAGTAAAGACACTTTGTGGCAATATTTGTCTCGCTCCCGTGTAGGTTACCTCCATACAGCTGTTGGCAAAATTTCAACTTTATTAATAGCCAAGAGTGTGTAGAAGGGTTTCGTTCTGGATGATAGAAGCGGACTGGCTGTTCCAAAGTTGCTACAGTTTTAAAATGTATAAAGGTCATCGGGTGGTTAACTAGTTGTAGGTATTTTTATTAACCGTACTATCGCTTAAGGGGTCGTTTCTATCTAACCAAAGATCCTCGGCGCACTGCTCGAATCAATTTTTGTTGTAGCGCCAATAGCATGGTTAGGTATTAATGCAGGTGCTGTTATAAAAGGTAAAGGCCGTAGTAGGCCAAGTCGTACCAGTATTTAATCTCCACCAATCATTAGCAGGCTGCACCAGAGTAAACCACAGAGGCGACTACCAAAACAAGGTTCATCTTCAAAAGCTTACAAAGTGGCAAGCGTTATTTTATACGAGTAGCAATGGTTGGCAGCAACAAGCTATTGGTGTACAGGCATGCATCAACTTTTATAACAAAATAAACTTCAAAACCAAATTAACTAATTACAGCCGTTTAAGAGGCTGTAAATTAGTTATGCTCTCTTCTCCATGTTTGTCCAGGTATTATCTTACTATTAAGCATCGTTGTGTCACTCACTTGTACTTATTATCTTTATTCTACAGGCTCGCCCATTGTCGATCAACAAAAGTTACTGTTATGCAAACAATTGAACTGTCAATTCAACACCATAATGGCTCTTATAGAATATTTACCTATTTTGGGTACCATCGTGGGATAAATCAAATCATCAAATCAATATCTGGCGCTAAATATTCTACCAGTAAAAAAGCATGGCACCTTCCCGTACTTAAAGAAGCGGTTGTTCAACTTTCAGTAAAAACAAAAGATATAGCAGTTGTAGATACAAGCCGGTTAAAGCAACAATTAGAGGCTTTAAAAAAAGATGCCCGAAATAAAGAGAGTAGAACTACAGCAACAACAGAAAACCTCCTTCCAAGCAACCAGTTCGCTTTTGATCAATATATTCAAACCTTGGTATTACAGCAGAAGGCAGAAAGCACTATCAAAACCTACAAAAACGAATTTTTGCAATATCTCAAACATTTAAAAAACCATCCGGCAAATGAGATGGACTTAAATAGAATTAAAAATTACTTTACTTATTGCTTTACAACCCTTAATCTATCCGTTCCCACTGTTTACAATCGTATTAATGCACTTAAATTATACTACGAGGTAGTTCTTGGTAGAGAAAAATTTTTTATTGAGTTGCCAAGGCCCAAAAGGGCACTTACATTACCCAGGGTATTGGGTGAAAATGAACTAACCAGACTATTTAATGCTCTTCCAAACCTAAAACATAAAGCAATACTATTTACGGCATATAGCGCAGGGTTAAGGGTTTCTGAGGTAACAGCAATGCAGTTAACTCATGTTGATAGCGATAGAATGCAATTGTTTATTAAATGCGCAAAAGGCAAAAAAGACAGGTATGCTTCTCTTAGTCCTGTAGTTCTTGATATATTAAGGGCATACATACGGCAGGCAAAAATAAAGCCTCTTAAATATGTTTTTGAAGGTCAGCAACCAGGTGTTCGATATTCAACACGGTCAGCACAAAAAGTGTTTGAAGCTGCCAAAAATAAAGCAGGTATAACCAAAGAAATTACCTTTCATGGCTTACGCCATAGTTTTGCTACTCATTTGTTAGAAAAAGGAATAGATGTCAAATTTATTCAGGAGTTGTTAGGACATTTTGATATAAAAACCACTATGAGGTACATACATGTTCGAAAAGAGCAATTGGTAAATATTGTAAGCCCAATTGATGACATTTTTAAGAAAGGCAATATAAATTGGTAAAAAATGTTTTTATACAGCCACGCCTCTAGAATGCTTTACGTCATGACAGTACAAAAAAGCGAAATCAAAAGTATTGATAATCAAAAGCAGATTTTTAGGAAGAACTAGAAAAGGTGCGTATATTAGAGTGTTGTGCGCCACCCTATTTTTCCGATACAACTTTTAAATATTTTCCGGACAAAACGCAGAAGTTCAAAATCCTCTGCTATCAGTTTCAGTTGGACAAAGTCGGGAAGTTGTTCAGGTTTATTCAAAG
>JAQBNN010000019.1 GCA_028288505.1 Segetibacter sp.
GCTTAGCGTTAAGTGTTGTAGGCGTATTCCTTTTTCTACTTTACTTTTCTTTTGTTACCAGCTTTTGTTTTTCAATTATACATCGTTGTGTCACTCACTTGTACTGTTGCCTAAGCCGCAGCGTTTCTGCTAACGCTCAAGATGGTTTTGCAGTTGAAGAGTGCGACGCAAGAGAAGCATCATAGCGTTGCTAATGCTGGCTACCAAAAACCTTCACACATTACTTCGATTTCCCTTTCTATCTTTAGCCCATGGAAAATAATATTACACGACTGTTTGTCTACGGGTCATTAAGAAGTGGTTTCCAGCATCCTGCTTACGAGTACATAAGCAAGTATTTTAAATTAATAAGCCCCGGAAAAGTTAAAGGCTATTTGTACGACATGGGCAATTATCCATCGGCGCTTCCAACCAACAACGAAGCTTTTATAGTGGGCGAATTATACGAGTTGAACGAGGCCAATAATTTTAAATGGGCGATTGAGCAACTGGATGACTACGAAGGCATTAACCCCAACGAAGGAGAAAAACCAATGTATCGCCGTGCAATTACTACCGTTTATTATAACCATGAAACTACCCAAGCCTGGATTTACTGGTACAACGGCGATGTGGAAGGGCAACCTGTTATAGCATCAGGAGATATTTTGGATTTTATAGAGCGCAAAAGAAAACTATAACGGATGGAAGTAAGTGCGGGGAAAAAAATTTACTTCTTATCGGATTTTCATCTTGGTGCGCCCGATTATAAAAGCAGCTTAGAAAGGGAGAAAAGAATCGTCTCGTTCTTATCTGCGATACAACCGACTGCTGCTGCAATTTTTATTGTTGGCGACATGTTCGATTTTTGGTACGAATACAAGCTGGTGGTTCCAAAAGGTTATGTTCGGTTATTAGGAAAGCTTGCACAACTAACAGACGCCGGAATTCCGGTTCACTTTTTCGTGGGCAACCACGACATGTGGATGAGGAATTATTTTGAGCAGGAACTGGGTATACCGGTGTATTTTGAAGAAAGAAAATTCACCTTTAATAACAAACGTTTTTTTATTGCGCATGGTGACGGACTTGGCCCGGACGATAATGGGTATAAGTTGATGAAGAAGGTTTTCCGGAACCGTTTTTGCCAATGGCTGTTTGGTGTTTTACATCCATCGATGGGGATTGGGTTAGCAAATTATTTCAGCAGAAAAAGCAGGCAAAAAACCGGCAGTTCAGACGAAGTTTTTTTAGGAGAGGATAAAGAATGGCTTATCATTTTTGCCAAGGAAAAATTAGCTAAAGAGCATTTTGACTATTTCATTTTTGGTCATCGTCACCTTCCTCTTGATTTTAAATTAAGTAATACAAGCAGCTATATTAACCTGGGAGATTGGATAAAATATTTTACCTACGCTGAGTTTGATGGGAACATAGTAGAACTGAAGAAATGGGTGCATTAACATGAAAACACTTATAACGATATTGATCTTTTATTCTTTAAGCCTCCCTGCTTTTGCCCAGAAAGATTCTCTGTTGAAGACAAAATTATTATTCACCTATCACTCCCCAGTTACCAACTTTACTACCGACAATCTTGGAAACATTTATATTATTTCACCAACCAACCAAATTAAAAAAATCAATGAAAAAGGCGATTCTATAGCTGTTTACAACGATGTACGGCGCTACGGGAAACTTTATTCTGTTGATGCTACAAATCCATTAAAAACATTAGCTTATTACAGGGATTTCTCCACCCTTATAGTGCTCGACCGGCTACTCAATGTTCGAAATACAATTGACCTGCGGCAGCAAAATATTTTCCAGGTAAAAGTTGCCTGCATAAGTTATGACAATAACGTTTGGGTATACGACGAAGCAGACAGTAAGATCAAGAAGATTGATGAAACCGGTAAAATCTTATTAGAGTCAAACGACCTGCGCCAGGTGTTTGATAATGTTCCGTCACCGGAATACATATATGACAGGGACGGCCAGTTATACTTGTACGACCCTAAAAAAGGTTTGTACACTTTCGATTACTATGGTGGATTTAAATCAAAAGTAGCTTTATTAGGTATTCAAGACTTCCAGGTATTTGATAAGAACACAATAACAGGTTCTGATAGTACTTCTTTCCTGATGTACAAACCGGGAACCTTACAATTATTAACTTTTAAAGCTTTTAAAAACCCACACTTCTTTAAAAGAATAGTATTTGCACCAAACAGAATTTATGCATTAAATAAGAAAGAGCAATTAGCCGTTTATTCAATCCTTTAAGTGCAGCACAGCTATTTCATTCCTGCTACAATTTCACCTAGTTCCTTATCTATTGCTCCCTGCTTTCCATACTCCACTACCCTTCCTACTTCTTTACCATCTTGCAAAACAATAAAAGTAGGCACGTTGATAATATTATAAGTCTTATGCAAATCGTTGGGAGCAGTTTTAGCACGGTCAACACCAATTAAAGTAATGTTGGCATTCGGGTAGGCGCTTTTATCTATCAATCTATAAAATACAGGTAGCAGGTTTTGGGTATCGTGGCACCACGTTCCTCCAAAAACAACCATCTTAAACATGCCTGCTTTATTCTTAAACGCTTCTACGGCTGCGCTGTCTGCCTGGCCATAGTTCATGTTCTCGTTAAACCACCGAAAGGTAGTATCGTTCTCTATAAGGTCTCTTGTAATAGTTCCTTTGTAAACTTTAGTTTCATCATCTTTAACCAGCTCGTAAGGCAGACTTGTATTTGCAATGCGACCTATTGTACAGGAGAATAATGAGAAGGTAATAACAGCAATTAATATTCTTTTCATTGCTGCAAGTTAGCTCGCAACTCTAAAAGGAATCCTTTAAACTTTTGCAAAGTATTGGTAAGCTGCATTTGCAGGTCGGCCTTTTTCTTATGCGTTTTTAAATACTCTTTAGCTCCTTCAATGGTATACTTTCGTTGGCGTAGCAGGTGATAAATCAACTGCAGGTTTTTCACATCTTCCGGCCTGAACAAACGGTCTCCTTTACGATTTTTCCTAGGCTTCAAAACATCAAACTCATTTTCCCAAAACCGCAGCAACGATGTATTTACCCTAAACCATTTTGCAACTGTGCTTATTGAATAATATTGCTTTTGAAAGAGCGCTTCTTCATCTGGCACTTCAATTAAATCCACTTCGGCATCAATTTCTTTAAATGATTTCCGCCCTCTTTTTTTTGGAAATTTTTTAGCCTTTTCCCTTGTTGCAGGAAGACCACTTGTATTTGATTGAACGACTTGTTTTTTTTTCTGTTGTGTCTTGGGGAGTGATGCAGGTAATTCTTTAGCAGCTATTGGTTCAACCTCTTTTACTGCAACTTTCTTTTCTTTTACAGGCTGTGGTTTAGCTTTTATCCTCACCGATATTTTTCCATCATTAAATATCTCCGAATTCCTCGTCTCGCCTTCGGGTCTTTCATTAAACGCTTTATCGATAACTACAGTTTCTGAAACGATTTCAATCGGTCGCTCAACAATTGTTTCAGAAACAGATGTATTGGAAGCAGGAAATAAGTCCAATGCTGGTTCACTATCTGCAATTTCCTCAACACCTTTACTCATGTCATACCGCAGAGCCTCATCTGAAAGTTGCATATAAGAAGTAGTTGCTGACTCTTCTTTTACAGCTTGCTCTTTCTCAATGCCAACTACTGAGTTTGAAATATCTTCAATTTCGATTGCAGGTTCTTTATTATCCTCAATAACTTTTTTATCAGTTGGGCCGCCCGCAATAATTAATTCTTCCACCATAGCAGCTTGCTCCTCCTCTTCAACAGGTAAATCGAATAGTGAGTACGAATCCGGTGGTTTAATAGCTATGCTCCCATTTCCTGCCTCAGTTTCTGAGTCAGTGTCAGCAAGGGTTCCAGGTTCTACTGGCTCATCTTCAAATGTTTCTTCCGGGGCAGTAGCAGAACCAACTAGATCAACTTCTTCTATTGCAGCAGAATCAAAAAGGGAAAACGAGATAGGCTCTTTCTTTATCTCCGTTGGTGGCTCCTTAAAAAGACCATTTCTTTTTGCAATGAGTGCGCTTTCCGGTTCGCTTTTACGCGCAGCCTTTTTCTCTGCAGGTTTTTCTGCAGTCTCCGATTCAAATAGCGAAGCAAAGAAATCTAACTGGCGCATACTGTAAAAGTAATGATTGGGTTTGGCTTTAAAATTCTGATTGACTAAAAGTGGATAACGTGTAGATAGGTTAATCGAAGCTCTGGTTACTTGCAGCAGCAAGTTTTAACATGCGATCAAATTGCTCAGGAGTAAGGTCATTGTAAAAAAAGTAGACGGGATCAACCGGGTTGCCGTTTTTATGTACCTCGTAGTGGCAGTGCGGGCCGGTACTTTTGCCCGTGCTGCCAACCCAACCAATTACCTCGCCACGCTTAACAGTTTGACCGGCTCTCACCTTTATCCTCACCATATGCCCGTAAAGCGTTTCATACCCATACCCGTGATTAATTATCACGTGATTGCCATACCCCGTTTCGTGGTGGCTTGCTTCCTTCACTCTTCCATCCGCCGTTGCATAAATAGGCGTTCCCTGCTCTGCAGTAAAATCAAGGCCTGCATGAAACTTAGTTACTTTATAAACGGGGTCAATCCTTGTTCCAAAACCAGAGGCTATTCGTCGCAGATCTGCATTACTAACCGGTTGTATAGCCGGTATACCTGCAAGCAACTTTTCCTTATTCTTAATCATTTCATCAATCTCCTGGTAACTCTTCGACTGGAAACTAACCCTGCTCGTCAACACGTTCAACTGTGAAGTCATACTTGCTATCAATTCGTTATCATTCAATCGTTGTATAAGCTGTATCTCTTCCGATTTTTCAATTTCCTTTGCTCGGGCACTGTCAGGCACCGGGTTCGCTTCAAAAATCGCCCGGTAAACCTGGTTGTCGCGTTTCTCCAATTCAGCCATTTGCTTTTGAAGTTCCTCAATCCGCTTGTTTAGTAGCGAATAGCTCTCTTCGTAATCGTCTAATTGTTGATGCAATAAACGCTCGTTAGGAGAACCTATGTACCTGAAACCAAACCAAACTATTAAGGCAGCTGTAACTGTAGCCGTTGCAATAAAACCGAACACCCGCAAGAGTTTTACTCTTAAAGGAGTCTCCAGTTTCTCATAACGGAGAGTGTGCGTATTATAAAAATATTTTACTTTTTTCAATGGCTCTTTATATAATAAACTATCGGTCTTTTATTACTAACGCACTTTCTGCCAAGCACATTTAAAATCGTAACTATTTATTGTGTTTACCAACTTCACTTCAACCAGCAACATCGTTGTGTCACTCACTTGTACATTTGGTTTTCTATTCACCGGCCCAGCTTCCGTTAGCTTCATCATCTACAGTCTCAGTGCCGGCCTCAACAGAAAACACTGCAACTGAGAACCTTATCATTCCTAACTTTGCCGCCCGGTGCAAGCTTGCAAATATAATTTCACTAAGTATAACTTTTACCTAATATTTTTGGCCTTATGACCAGTGCTGAGATAAGAAAACAGTTTATTGATTTTTTTGCTTCCAAAAATCACCAGGTAGTTCCTTCGGCTCCAATCGTTGTAAAGAACGACCCCACCCTTTTATTTACCAACGCAGGAATGAACCAATTCAAGGATTTCTTTTTAGGCTACAAAAAGCCCGACAATCCTCGTATTGCAGATACGCAAAAATGTTTACGCGTAAGCGGCAAACACAACGATCTTGAAGAGGTGGGAGTTGACACCTACCACCACACCATGTTTGAGATGCTGGGTAACTGGAGCTTTGGTGATTATTTTAAAGCAGAAGCAATCGCCTGGAGCTGGGAGCTACTTACAGAAGTTTACAAGTTAGATAAAGACCGTCTATACGTCTCCGTTTTTGAAGGAAACGAAGCAGAGAATCTTCCAAAGGACGATGAAGCATATACCGAATGGAAAAAAGTTATAGCCGAAGACAGGATCTTGATGGGCAATAAAAAAGATAACTTTTGGGAAATGGGTGACACCGGACCTTGCGGACCCTGTACTGAGATCCACGTAGACATGCGGAGCGAAGAAGAGCGCAGACTTATAGACGGAAAAACTTTAGTGAACAACGATCATCCGCAGGTTATTGAAATATGGAATAACGTATTCATCCAGTTCAACCGTTTAAAAGATGGAAGCCTTGAGCCGTTACCGGCAAAACACGTCGATACCGGGATGGGCTTGGAAAGATTAGTAAGGGTATTGCAAGGCAAGCAAAGCAACTACGACACCGATCTTTTCACCGGAACCATCAAGGCAACTGAAGAAATCACTAATCAAGAATACACTAATACAGACAGTAAAAAGGACATTGCATTTAGGGTAATCGCCGATCACATCAGGGCAATTGCTTTTACGATCGCTGATGGGCAATTGCCATCTAACACGGGTGCTGGCTATGTTATTCGAAGGATACTGAGACGGGCAGCACGCTATTATTACTCTTACCTCGATTATAAGCAGCCGCTCTTAAGCCAGCTTATGCCGGTACTCGCCAAACAGTTTCAATTTGTATTTCCTGAACTTAATAGTCAAATTGAATTCGTAGTCAAAGTTGTAAGAGAAGAGGAAGATGCTTTCTTAAGAACATTAGATAAAGGCCTTAAAAAAATCGATGACATTATTAGAGAAACGAAGACTGTTAATTCCGAACTAATAAATGGAAAAGCTGCGTTCGAATTATTCGACACTTACGGTTTTCCAATTGACCTGACAAGATTAATCGCAAGCGAAACTGGTTTACAGGTGGATGAAGCAAGTTTCGAAACCGAAATGCAGCAACAAAAAACCCGCAGCCGCTCCGCTACAGCTATTGACACTGAAGATTGGATCGTTCTCGACGATTATTCATTAACTGACTTTATTGGTTATGATAGCCTTGAAGTTAAAACCAAGGTGGTTAAGTACCGCAAGGTAAAATCAAAGGGTAAAGAAGCTTACCAACTGGTTTTAGAAGCAACCCCTTTTTATGCTGAAAGCGGTGGCCAGGTAGGCGACAAAGGCCAACTTATTTTTGCCGAACAGCAAATTGAAGTTGTAGACACGAAAAAGGAAAACAACCTCATCATTCACTTCATTGAGACTTTACCTACAGAAATCAACGGAGGTGTAATTGCAAGGGTACACCGGTCAATAAGAATAAATACACAGGCTAATCATAGTGCTACTCACTTGCTACATGCGGCCTTACGAAATGTTTTAGGAACACACGTAGCCCAAAAAGGAAGTCTTGTAAACGCAGACCATTTACGTTTCGACTTTTCGCACTTTTCCAAAGTAAGCACTGAAGAAATTGAAAAAATCGAAGATCTGGTAAACGAAAAGATCAGGCAGAATATTCCTGTGGTAATAAGAGAAATGCCAAAAGAAGAAGCCGTAGAGCTAGGTGCGATGGCTCTGTTTGGTGAAAAATATGGAGACATCGTTAGAGTTGTAATTATGGATCCCGGGTATTCAGTTGAACTGTGCGGGGGTACCCACGTAGGCAGTACCGGCGAACTAGGTTTCTTTAAAATTAAAAGTGAAAGTGCCGTAGCCGCCGGTGTAAGAAGAATAGAAGCAGTTAGTGGCAAAGCAGCCGAAGAATATATCCAGGAAACCTTTACGAACCTGCACCAGGTAAAGGAATTACTTAAAAACCCTAAAGACGTCACCAAAGCTTTAGAAGCATTACAAAGTGAAAACGCTGAACTTAGAAAAAAACTGGAAAGCCTGGAAACAAAAAGCCTTTCAGTATTAAAGGGAGCTCTTTTAAATAAAGTAACACAGCACAACGGCGTAGACTTTATAGGTGAAGTAGTTGAAGTACCAAGTGGCGACGCTTTAAAAAAGTTATGTATCGACTTAAAAGCCGGACTTACAAACTACCTAGTGGTGCTTGCTGCAAACGTGGAAGGAAAAGCCAGCATAGCCGTAATGTTAGATGAAACTATTTCGACAGAAAAAAACCTGGAAGCGCCAAAAATCATAAAAGAACATATCGCTCCAATGATTAAAGGTGGCGGAGGCGGACAAAAAACTTTGGCAACAGCCGGTGGACAAGATGCGAGCAACCTTAAAGGAGTAATTGAAAAGGTAAAATCACTTTTGTAGCTACTAAAGCAATGGTTAAATCGTAACAACGCATGTCTGGGCCACAGCAAAAACATGCACTATAAAACTAGGAAAAGAGGCTGCGTTTAAACAATGTAGCCTCTTTTCTGTTGCGGCATGTTTTGCCGTACAAGTGAGTGACACAACGATTTTGAGTAGTGATACTACCGTTCACCACAAAATTGATTTAACACTTGCGAAATGTTTCGTAATTCAAAAAATGTTTTTACATTTGATCTACTAAACGCTTCGTATAACTAAAATTATAACAATTATGAACAGCTTGAAGAAAATGACAACCCTGGCTATGGCTACTGTGCTCCTAAGCACTTCGGCTTTTGCGCAGGATGCAAAAGAGAAAACTAAAACCGACAAAAAAAGCCAGGACATCATTATCCGCAATAATGGAGCCACCGAAAAAATGACTATTGTAGTGGATGGCGAGGATGTAACAATAAACGGCAAACCAGTTAAAGAATTTAAAGGCAATAACGTTTCTGTAATAACCCGTTCACATACTTCGCCTGCAATTGCATCGCTTAACGGTAATATTAATGGTGGTTACGCAACAACTATAAGAGGCAACAAAGCCAAACTAGGCGTGGCCACAGAAAAAGCTGACGGTGGAGCTAAAGTAACGGCTGTAACCAAAGAAAGCGCTGCCGAAAAAGCCGGCTTAAAAGAAGGTGACGTAATTACGAAAATCGGCGATACAAAAATTGAAGGTTCTGAAGACCTGATTGCTGCTATTGGAAAGTACAAAGCGAACGATAAGGTTGATGTTACTTATAAAAGAAACAACAAGGAGAATAGAGTTTCTGCTACTTTAGGCGAAAATAAATCTGCTGCCACCGCTTATGGTTTTGGTAGCTCCGATTTCAATTTCGATATACCTCGTGTTATGTCTCCCGGACCTGACGGGTTTGGCACTTTCTTTACTCGCAAGCCAAAAATAGGTCTCGAAATACAGGACGTTGAAGAAGGCAAAGGAGCCAAAGTAAATGATGTTGACGATGAGTCTCCTGCTGCAAAAGCCGGCCTTAAAGAAGGGGATGTAATTACCACCATTAACGGAAAAGAAATCGAAGGCGTTGATGCAGTTAGGGAGCAAATAAAAGATATAAAAGAAGGCGACAACCTTAAGTTTGGCTATAAAAGAAACGGGTCTAATCAAATTGCTGAAGTAAAAATTCCTAAGAAATTAAAGACAGCAAGCCTTTAATTGCAACCAAATAATTAAAAAGCCGCTGCTCTTGCAGCGGCTTTTTTTATGCCTCAAATTTCTCAAATAGTGTTAGGAGATCTTGTCCTTAGCTTTCGAATATCTATTAAGCATCGTTGTGTCACTCACTTGTACCTTTTGTTCTGCACGCAACGAAACCCTGTTTGTTGTTTCTTCCTACCTCGCACAGAATAAATATTTTCGACATAAGAAATTGCTGAACTTTATGCTTTAAGGCCAAGCAGTATGAAGAAAATATTTTTAGTTGTTTTTTTGTTGAAATTAATAACGGTGGAAGCACAAACAGTATTCAAAACGAAAGAACCGCTGGTTCATACATTTTCAATAGTTGCCCGTGACCCTGAAACAGGGGAAATGGCAGTTGGGGTGCAAAGTCATTGGTTTAGTGTAGGCACAGCAGTACCATGGGCCGAGGCGGGTGTAGGCGTAGTTGCAACACAATCGTTTGTAGATAAATCGTACGGGGTAAAAGGACTGGCCTTATTAAAACAAGGCCTCACTGCACAACAAGCCCTAGATACTTTACTAAAAGCAGATGAAGGCCGGGAAGTGCGCCAGGTATCCATTATCGACAGTAAAGGAAATGTGGCTACACATACCGGTAAAAATTGCATTAAGTACGCTGACCATATTGTAAGAAATAACTTTAGTGTACAAAGCAATATGATGCTCGGCAGCAAGGTTTGCGAAAGCATGGCTACAGCTTACGAACTATCGAAAGGCAAGCCTTTAGCAGAAAGAGTTTTACTCGCTCTAGAAGCAGCACAAACTGCCGGTGGCGACATCAGGGGAATGCAGGCAGCAGCATTGGTAGTTGTTCCCGGCAAATCAACCGGTGCAAGTTGGAACGATCGCACTGCCGACCTTCGCGTTGATGATAACCCCCTACCCCTAAAAGAGCTAAGAAGACTGTACAACGTACACCTTGCCTACCTGCACATGAACAACGGCGACCTGGCAGTCGAAAAAAATGACATGCCTCTCGCTATGAAGGAATACAATGCTGCCATGAAAATGTTCCCCGGTAATCTGGAGATGCAGTATTGGACCGCTATCACCTTGGCTAATAACAAAGACGTGCAAAAAGCAATGCCCATACTGAAGCAACTATTCGCAAAAGATAAAAACTGGAAAGAACTTACGAGGCGCCTACCTCCGGCAGGCCTGCTTACAGTTTCAGAAGCGGATTTGAAAAAGATACTTGCCTTGTAAAAGGTTTGTGGCGAACGATCCGGGTTGGCCCTTCTACCCACTTTCCAATTGAAAATATACAAGTACAAGTGAGTGACACAACGATGCTGCCATGAAAACCGGTGCTGGTCAACAAAGTTCAGCAAAGGCGGACCTATCATTGGCGCATTTGATATTGTTAAATCTGCACCTATCCTTTCAGCCGGTAAATCTGCAATCATAAAACAATACCTTTACAGCCTTACAACAACGATAGTAAAGTGAATATTGTAACTGAAAAATATGAAGCGGTAATAGGCCTTGAAGTGCATGCGCAACTCTCGACCAACAGCAAGCTGTTTAGCGGCGATAGTACCACTTTTGGCGCAGAGCCAAATTCCCACATCAGTCCGATTACACTCGGCCACCCCGGTACTTTGCCGCGCACCAATAAGAAGGCAGTAGAATTCGCCATTAAAATGGGTATTGCCTGTAATTGTGAGATAGAGCGGTATAACTACTTTGCCCGTAAAAATTACTTTTATCCCGATTTGCCAAAAGGTTACCAGGTGTCGCAACATACAACACCCATTTGCAAAGGCGGATACGTTCCGATCACTACCTCAACCGGCGAAAAAAACGTAGAACTTAACAGGATCCATTTAGAGGAAGATGCAGGCAAAAGTATTCATGACTTAGATGAAAATTATACCTGCATTGATTACAACAGGGCGGGTGTACCATTAATTGAAATCGTAACGGAGCCTTGTCTTTATTCCGCTGAAGAAGCATTTCAATATGTAACAGAAATTAGAAAACTGGTGCGTTGGATTGGCGTGTGTGATGGCAACATGGAAGAAGGAAGCTTGCGGTGCGATGCGAACGTCTCTATCCGTTTAAAAGGCGAAAAAGAGCTTGGAACTAAGGTGGAGGTGAAGAATCTTAACTCAATTCGCAATGTAAAAAAAGCAATTGAGTACGAGATCGAGAGAATGATAAAGCTGGTAGAAAGTGGTGGAAAAATAACGCAGCAAACACGAAGCTTCAATGCGAACGACGATACTACGTTTGCCATTCGCGATAAAGAGGAAGCCAACGACTATCGCTATTTTCCGGAGCCCGATCTTACTCCTTTCAACTTGACCGAAGAGTTTATTAACAATATGGCTTCGGCTTTACCTGAACTTCCCGAGATTTTATTTAAGAAGTACCAGCAACTTGGCCTTTCTGCCTACGACGCAAAACAATTGACAGAAGATAAAGCAACGGCAGCTTATTTTGAAGCCTGCGCGAAGCTCACTTCAAACATTAAAGCTGTAGCCAATTGGATGACTGGCCCTTTGCGGCAATCACTCAATGGCCAGAACGGTTCTTTTGATACCATCTCTCTAGCACCCGCTCAACTTGTTGGGCTCATTCAAATTATAGAAGAAGGTAAACTGAGCTTCTCCGCAGCAGCAACTAAAGTGCTGCCAGTATTGCTCGGAAACAAAAGCAAGCAGGCTTTACAGGTAGCAACAGAACTTAACCTAATCCAGGTAAGCAACTCTTCAGAAATCGAAGAGTGGGTGAAACAGGTACTCAATAAAATGCCGGAAAAAGTTACAGAATATAGAAAGGGCAAAAAAGGCTTGATAGGCCTATTCGTTGGCGAGGTTAAAAAGGTGAGTAAAGGAAAGGCAGACCCTAAATTAACAGCAGAAGTCTTAGAAACACAATTAAACAATTAATGTAATAGAATTTGGGGCCAGCTAAGTCTGGCTATTAAGCATCGTTGTGTCACTCACTTGTACCACAACAAGTAATTCGCCAAAACTGCTCATAAATACATTATTAAAACAGTAGTAAAATCAGCATATCAAAATGAAAAAATGGGTGACAGTTGCATCAGTACTTATTATAGCTACTGGGTGCACCGAAGAAAAACATGGAGCATTTGTGGTAACAGGTAAAATCGAAAATGCAACGGGCAAAAAAGTAATGCTTATGGAAGTTCCATTTGACAGTCCCCAGCCCTTAATCCTTGACTCAGTGGTACTTAAAGAAGATGCGTCTTTTACCCTAAGAGGCAGGGCTGAGGAAGAAGGCATCTACAGGGTATTAATAGAAAACGGACCGGATATCATTTTGATTAACGACAATAATAGTATTCGCTTAAATGTCAACATCAACGATTACCAAAACTATAAAGTAGAAGGCTCAGAAGCTTCTAAGAGTCTACAGGAGCTATTTAAAAACTACCGAGCCCTTGACTCCTCTCTACTGGTATCTTTCAAACAATTAGATACCTTACAAAAACAACCCGGAAACGACAGTCTGGTAAACCTGGCAAAGCTTGACCGTGACAAACAATTGACGGCGATGAATAATACTGTCAAAGAGTTTATTACGAGCTCCCAGAGTCCTGCCGCCCGGTTTTACGGCCTCGGCCTGGCAAGCAGAACGATTGCTCCGGAAGAATTAAGACCATTGGCAGACGCTTCAGCAGTTAAGTTTCCTCAACATAGTGGCCTTGCCAGGATAAAAAGCATGTTAGCTGTTAAACAACCGACTGCCCGCCCTTCAAGCTATGCATTACTAAACAAACCTGCACCTGACTTAAACATGAATGATTTAAACGGAAAACCTATCGCACTAAGCCAGTTCAAAGGAAAGTTTGTTTTAGTCGATTTCTGGGCAAGTTGGTGTGGCCCTTGCCGACAAGAAAACCCAAACGTAGTCGCAGCATTTAATAAGTACAAGGATAAAAATTTTACAATTGTAGGTGTATCACTAGACGAAGACAAAGATGCATGGAAGCAAGCGGTAGAAAAAGATAAACTTACCTGGCCTCACATGAGCGATCTTAAACAATGGGAAAGTGCCGCTGTAAGCACTTACGGCTTTGAAGGAATTCCGTTCAATGTATTAATAGATCCTACAGGAAAAATAATAGCTAGCGGCTTGAGAGGAAGTGACTTGGAAGGTAAGTTGGAGGAGGTGTTGAGGTAGTGTAAGGTATAAAGCCAAGGATGTAAATTCAACTTCACTTATGCAGCAATCTTGTACTTTGGAATTCTATTGATTAAATACTCTTAATAAAAAGAGGCTGTCAAATGACAGCCTCTTTTTATTTAAGAGTATTTAAATTACCGCCTTAATATAAGCCTATAATTACTTGTTACTACAGTGCCAGTAGTTGGATTAACTATATCAATTGAAATTGATATAGTATTATCACAAGAAGAAAAAGTATTAATTGCTGTAGCAGCAGTAGAAGAACGTACATGAGTTCCACCACCAGTGTAAGCTCTACCGGTTGCTTGGAGAGGTATAGTCACCTTAAAAGCAGCCGGATTAGTCCAATCGAATGTTGCATTAATATCATTCCAACCATCGTCGTAAATATTAGAAATTTGCCCCGTAGCACTTGTGCCATTTGCACCGATAACCAAATTCTTTACAACAGTATTGTATGGGCCATAGCTAAAGGCACCTGTGGATGAGTATTCATTAGTATTTACATAATTACCTAACATTGCAGGCAAAGAAACACTACAATATTTACGAAGAATAAGTCTGTGCTTACCATTGTAAGAACTAGGTTCTACATCACCACCAGAAATTGTAATGATTACAGTATCAATTCTATTAGCAGTTGGGTAGCCAGCAAACAAACCTGTAACAACAAGCGTATCCAATGCTTTACCAGCAGGAATTACTAAAGAAGTAGGTGCATTATACTGTACTCCTTTTACTGCTCTGTTAGATGTGTACGTGAATTGAATTGTCCTGTCCTTGTCAGAAACAGTCGTTAAACCAACAGCAAGTTTGAAAGGATCATTCGTACTGTTAATGTAGTACGTACTAACTGTATCAGTTGCCAAAGCCCGATTAAATTTAACTGTACTGGGTGGAATAACCTCCTTATCAATAACAAGGTTATTCTTTTTACAAGCGACAATTCCAAATAAAGTAAATGTTACTACCGGAATAAGTATTCTAAAAATATTTGTATTCATATAAACTTTTTATTCAATTAAGGATTTTGATCGGCCGCCGTCATGCTAGGGTTACTATCCAATTCTCTTTGTGGAATTCTCATAAGAAACCTAGAATCCGCAGGAGATGTTGTATAAACTCCTGGGTCAAAATTTGGTGAACCATGATTACCTGCACCTGTAGGTCGGTTAAGACCTTGATTAGTACGTTTGATATCCAACAAAGAAAACCCTTCCCCCCATAATTCAATCCTTCTTTGCAATAAAATCTCACTAATTAAAGCAGTACCAGAAAAAGAAGCAGCACTATAAGCAGGGTACCTTGTTTTAATTAATGCTTCTAAAACAGCACGAGACTGGGCATCGTTATTTTGGCGTGCAAGAGCTTCTGCTTCAATTAAAAACATTTCTGCTGCCCGCATGTATACGTAATCAGCAGCCCAGCTTCCAGAAACCGGAACTTGATGCTTATTCTGATTATAATCTACATTAGAACCAGTTCCTGTTCCAGGTGCTTTAAAAACATTTTTCCTCACATCTCCAACCGGTATTTGGTCATAAAGAGCTTTTGTAATCTTCTTTTGGCCACCTAAAGCTGCATAACCACCAGTCCTTACATCCATATGAGAAAAGTAAGAAGCATAAATAGTTGCTTGATCAGCAGGAATAGTTGAACCCCACATCCACTCTGGCGTAGAAAGTGAAGAAAAAGAAGTAGTAGAGGCGTAATTAGACGATGTTAATAAAGTATACCCGGTTCTCGCTTTATTAGCATAGGTTGCTGCAGTAGCCCAATCTTCCATTATTAAAGCTGTTCTTGCACGAAAACCCTGAATTACGGTTACATCAATGTTAACCTTTGTAGCGCGTGGCTTTCCTGTAAGTAAAGTTTCAGCAGCAGTAAGGTCAGCGATAATTTGAGTATAAACCTCTTGTACAGTACCTCTGCCTTTTGCTTCTGTAGAAACTATTGTATATATTGGTACACCAGGCTTATTTTCATTTCCTTTATACGTTTGCTGGAAATAATTAATTAGGTAAAAATAAGCATATGCACGAAGTCCTAACGCCTGCCCTTTTACTATTTCCTTATTTGCTGTGGAAGTATTAACACCATCTATAACCGATAAAATCTGATTGGCCTGCTTAATTACGTCATAATAGAAATACCACGCATTATCAGGTTGACGGGCGGTTGTAGGCCGACCCCATTCTGTCAGATTATAATTTGCGTTAAACCAACCATATCCTTGGCTATGGACAACTATATCGTTACCAGACAAGTCGTTCTGCAAGTCAAATGCTTTTTGTCCAAAATTGTCGTGGCCAGTGCTTGCACCAATACCAGATGCAAAAAGCTCTTTATTAATCCCTTCTAGTGCTGAATAAACCTTAGTTAGGTCAGAAAATATTTGTTGCTCTGTAACTGCATTAGAAGGTTTAGTATTGAGATAATCTTTTTTACATCCCACGGCAAAGAGTAGCGTTATGGGAAGTATATACGATAATATCTTTTTCATTATTTTTCTTTTTTAAGTTTATAAATTAAGAGTAAAGCCAAAGTTAACCGTCCTGAACGGAGTATAAGTAGCATCTGAAGTACCAGTAAATGCACGTTGAGGATCCGATCCTTTTTTGGCTGTAAATAACCATGCATTATCTATGTTAGCAAATACTTGCGCGCCCGATAAATGCAAGCGATTTACAGTTGCCCTGCTCATTGTATAGCTTAATGTAATATTCTTGATATTCAACGAACTACCATCTATCAACCATCGAGATGAAGCACCTTCTTGGTTTGCAACAGCATTTTGAAGTCTTGGAACGTTTGTTACATCACCAGGATTTTGCCAACGATTAAGGGCATCCTTATGTAAGTGAGTTCCAGCCGAACCACGGTGCATTATACTTGCGTAGTTCCCGTCGTAATATTGTCCGCCGTAAGAGTATGTCAATAAAAATGATAAATCAAAGCCTTTGTAGTTTATAGCATTGGTTAAACCGCCAGAAAACCTAGGGAGAGCGGATCCATGATAGTAAAAAGTAGCTTTATTATATTCATTTGTAACAACTTTACTAAGCACCTTTCCTGCCGCATCTGTTATATCTCTGTAATAAAGTGCATCACCATTAGAAGCATCAACACCTGCAAATTCAGGAAGCCAGAAATCGTAAATACTGCGGCCAACAGAAAGTTTCTTTGTACCTGTTATAATTCCTTTTTCTTGTTGGGCCGGCGGCAACTTAGTAATCTCATTTTTGAAACTAGTAAAATTTAAATCTACCCTCCAATTAAAATCTCTTGTTTTTATTGCATTGTACCCTAACTGCACTTCAATGCCATAATTCTTCATGGAGCCTATATTTTGATAAGCGCTGGCAAAACCTGTTGAAGTAGGAAGAGGCACATCAAACAATAAATTATCCGAAACTCTATTAAATAATTCAATAGTACCTGAAACACGATTTTTTAGTACTGCAAAGTCTAAACCAATATTTGCGGTCTTATTTTTTTCCCAAGCCAGTTCTGCATTTGCTGGTCTAGTTGGAGCTGAATAGGTACCATTAGCGTTAGCATAATAGTAATTATTATATTGGTAATATAAACCGATATCCTCGTTACCTTGCTCACCATAGCTACCTCTAAGTTTCAATTCATTTAACCAATTAACGTTTGAAAGGAACTTTTCCTGAGTCACTCTCCAACCGAAGCCAAAAGAGTAGAAGTTGCCCCATCGTACGCTTTCTGCAAATCTTGAAGAACCGTCTGTACGGAAACTTGCAGAAAGAAGATATTTTTGATTGTAATCATAATTTACATTTGCAAGATAACTCTCAATTCTATGATTATCTTCGGCAGACCTGGCAGGACTAAAAGGACCAGTTCCATTGTCTAATTGCGTTTGACCTGGGAAAAGGAAACCCGAAGCATTAGCAGAAACATAGTTGTACCTGTAAAGGTAGTTCTCATGACCTGCGAGTGCCCTTAGGTTATGTAAACCATAACTATGTCTCCATGATAAAATTTCATTTGCTGTCAACGATAATACTCTATCAAAATTCTTTGTAGAACGTCCCCAAGTTGCAGGGGGCGCTCCAGCTGGAGCAGCATCACCGTATTGGTTGTTTTGATAAGTAGTTATGTTATTTGTAAGATAATTGACCCCTAATGTACCTTTCAGAGAGAAATCAGTTAAGAATTTAATTTCACCAAATGCGTTCCCATTACCATTGAAAATATCTCGAGATCTATCATCAAGACTTAATGTACCAGCGATATTAGATCGACCAGCATAAGGCCTTGTTCCCATTTGCTCTGGAACACCAAAGTCATATCTATGTTCACCGGCAGAATCCACATATGCACCCGTTGTTAAGTTACGCTGATAAACAGGATAAATAGGTCCCATTTGCCTTGTGTAATAAAAAGGATTCGTAGTTGCAGTACCACCACTTGGAACATCTCTTCTTTTTGCCACTGCCCCGTCTAAATTAATACCAGTGTTGAACCATTTATTTGGAGAAACATTGACATTTAAACGCATGTTATAACGTTTATATCCAGAAAATCTTACAATCCCCTCTTCATTTAAATACCCGCCGGAAAGATAGTAATCCATATTTTCCCCTGCGCCAGATACGTTAAAATTAGCATTAGTACGAGAAGCTTGACGGAACATTGCATCTTCCCACGAGTCATTCCACAACAAAGTAGCATTTGGGTTAAGTTTTCCGGTAGTAGGATGAACTAATTGGGTTCCAGGAACACTATAAGCATTATAGACTAAGCCGTTGGGTCCTGTAAGAACATTTGATGCCTTTTGGCCTGCAACGGCACGGCTATCACCTTGACTGACATATGAATTCCGGTAAGCTTCCCAGAATAATTCATAATACTCCTTCGAGTCGACTCTATCGTACTCTGGAATACCCCGGGTCATTACACCTTGACGCAAGCTCGCAGTTACAGCTGGTCTTCCCTTCTTACCTTTTTTGGTCGTAATCATAATTACTCCATTAGCAGCACGAGAACCATACAAGGCAGCAGCAGCAGCATCTTTTAATACTGTTACGGATTCAATATCGTCATTAGATATGGCAGAAATTGAGCCGTCATAAGGCACTCCATTTAAAACATATAACGGACCGCTAGTAGCGTTTATAGATCCAACGCCCCGAATTAGTATTGAAGCCCCAGTTCCAGGTGCTCCTCCACCATTTGTAGCAATAATGCCTGGAACAAGGCCTTCTAATGCACGTGTTACTGAAGTGACCTGCTGCTTTTGTATCGCTACTGCACCAATTGTACTTTCTGACCCAGTAAATGCTGTTTTCTTTACTGTTCCGTAAGGAACCTGCACTACTACTTCACTCAGCGTGCTTGAAGACGACTGCATCTTAATATTAAATGATGTCTGGGAGGTGATGGCAACGGTTTGAGCTTCGAAGCCAATAAAGGTAACTTCTAGACGACGAGCTGTGGCTGGCACTGATAATGTAAATTCACCTGCAGCGTTTGTGCTGGCTGAACCACCCCCTCCAATAACTGCTACAGTTGCTCCTATAAGAGGATTACCAGTGTCGTCTGTAACCCGGCCTGTAATAGTTCTATTTTGTGCGTAAAGTTGGCTAACTGCCAAAACAATGCACAGTCCAAACATGACTAGTTTTCTCATAAATTTTCTTAATTTTTAAAAGTGGATTGCAATATAAGTAAGAAACTTATACAATTGTTAATATTGACAAGCGGTTAAATAAAAATGCTGCGCTCAATCTCCATGTTTAAGACGATATTTTTGATTCACTAATGCCTTAAAGCATTATTCGTATTAAAAAAGCCAACTGCTAATGCAATTGGCTTAAGTAAAGTAAATCTTACTATTAATTATCAGTCATCAAACGATTTAAAGACAATTCGTTTGACGATATAGGCCATATATAACCGTTGTCACCGGGGTTTTTGGAAGGAGCTGAACCTTTTGCAGGAATAGTTTGAAGTAAGCGCATCAAATCGCTATTGCGTAAACCTTCTCCCAGGAACTCAATCCTTCTTTCGGTGCTAGTTTTAATAATTGCTATTGTAACTGAAAAAGATGAAATGAATAGCAAAAAGAAAATTCAGAAAAAAAAGGCTGCTCTTTAAGAACAGCCTCTTTTTGGATTTAAGAAAATAACCTAGTAATTGGGATTTTGCTTTATTACAGGATTTTGTGTCACCTCCGTGGCTGGGATAGGAAATAGAAAGCGGTAGTCGCTGTAAGGCAGTGCCTGCTGTCCGGGTGTGTATCCAGCGCCGCAATTGAAAACTGATAATCCTGCAGTTCCGTTTACTGCTTTTGCCGGAATTCCTCCGGTTGAAAAGTTGGGGTCGAGAACTAATCTATGTATATCACTCCACCTTTTTCCTTCTGCTAGAAATTCGACCCTTCTTTCAAAAAGAATAGCTGCAATTAAAGCGTTTTTAGTTGTAAAGTTTGCGAGGGTGTATTGTTGTAAGGTCGGGTTAGATAAGGACCTGTTTCTGACTGCGTTTAATAGATCAAGAGCTCGGGTTGATACCGCTGCGGATTGTCTTGCTTCAGCTTCTGCCAATGTCAGTAACACCTCTGCATAACGGATTTGAGGAGCATAATCAGATCGACCCGTGTATTGACGATATTTTGTTGTCATGATGCTTTGTGTACCTGATCCATTTGTGCCCGCAACAGTTAAAAGGGTTCTACGTTTGTCATCACATAACCACTGAGCATTGTTCCATAATACCGGTGACAAAGATACAAGACCCCTGCCTCCAAGATTAGTTGCTCCGTATTGCCCCGGCAACTGTGCATTTACTGAAGGTGCATCAAGAGGATCGTTTTTTATGGAGAAAATACTTTCCTTAG
>JAQBNN010000024.1 GCA_028288505.1 Segetibacter sp.
TTAAGCTTTACTTGCGTCGCACTCTTGTACTTTTATAATTCTATTAGGCTGCTGCTTTCAGCTGCAAAGCTTATCTAACCGCCTTCACTCCTTCTGTTGTCATCTGTACTGGCTTCATTGTTCCGTCCCGGTTGTACTTCAAATAATCAATACAAACTGATCGCCTAAAGCTGCCACCTTCTGTATTTATTGAGCCATTATGATAGATGAAGTACGACTTGCCTTTATAATCTATAATTGCCTGGTGATTAGTATTTGAGTTTCCTGCAATTTCATTTAGTATTCCTTTGTACTCCCACGGCCCTTCAATATGCCTACTCATTGCATACACTATCTTTTCAGGAAACTCTGAAGCGTAAGAAAGATAGTACCAGTCTTTTCTTTTATGTATCCATGGAGCTTCAGTAAAACGGGGAAGATTAAAGAGTTTAATAGGACCATCAAGCTCGGTCATATTCTCTTTTAACTTAGCATAATAACATTTGGTGTTTCCCCAAATAAGGTAAGCCTGACCCTTGTCATCTATAATTACAGTTGGATCAATATCATCCCAACTGATCTTCGCATCAGTAGTCATGTTATTAGTAATAAGTGCAGCACCAATTGCATCTTTAAAAGGCCCGGTTGGTTTATCCGATACGCCAACACCAATAGCTTTGCCGTGAATGGTAGCATGAGTCATAGCCACATACCAATAAAACTTGCCATTGCGATTGATCACTTGTGCAGCCCATGCATCGTCTTTTGCCCAGGCAAAGTCTTTTACTTTCATGGGTACCGGGTGTTCTTTCCAGTTAACCATATCAGTTGAAGAAAAAACCTGCCAGTCGTGCATAATGTAACTTTCTCTTTTTGCTGGTGCCTCATCATGGCCTGTATATAAATAAACAGTATCATTATACACCAGCGCAGCAGGATCTGCAGTGTATTTATGTTTTATTATTGGATTTCCTTTTACAATTAAAGAATCGTTTTGCAGGGCAGCATTAGTAGAACGCTGCAACAAACCGCAACCCGAAAGAAGTGCGAATAAACCAAAACTTATAAGAACTTGTAGCGTAATATAAAAACGCTTTTGTAAAAATACATTGCTAGTCATACTTATGCAGTTTATGCAGGTGTTTTATACTTTAAAATAAGAAGCTAAAGATATGTAGAGGTGGTAAGCTTTAAGCGGAATGGTTAAAAAAGTACTGCAAGTACAAGGGAGTGACACAACAATGCTGAAAGTAGTTGTAAAGTTGGTAACAGAAAAAATCTATAAATACGAAAAAGCAAAATAAGCGTGTTAAGCACTAATCGTTTTTTTTATATATTAAGTTACGTTTCTAAATACGAGAGGCAAATTCGTTTACCGATTATAAAAGAGTGCTAATCCATATTGTTTTTATAAGCATTGCAGAGAAAATACATTTGACCACTAATAATAAAACTTGAACAGAAAATACCTAACAATTACAATTCATGTGGCAGCGTGGGGTTGTATTTTCCTGTTGCCTTTTGTGTTTTCACCAAGGTTTCGCGAGCCAAATTTTGATTTAACTAATCCGTGGCTTGCAATGTTTACTACCCTGAACATTTTTTTGCTGGCTTTCTACTACTTTAATTCTCTGGTGCTAATTCCGAAACTTCTGGCCAATAAAAAATGGCTTTTATACAGCCTTGCTGTAATTGGTTGCTTTGTAGCATACACCCTTCTTCCACGATTGTTTGAAGAGGCAATAAGAGCAGAAATGCCTGAAAGAGTGGCCAAAAGAATGGCTCGCAGAAAGCCTTCATACAATCCTTTTAACGGCTCATCTGCACTATTCTTTCTTGTGTTTACAATTAGTACAAGCATTAAAGTAATACAGCGTTGGTTCCAGGCCGAACAAATTCAAAAAGAAACAGAGAACGAAAAATTGAATACAGAATTGTCGTTTCTTAAAACGCAAATGAACCCGCACTTTCTATTTAATACACTCAATAACATTTATTCGATGGCATTGGTTAAAAGCGATGAAACAGCAGGCGCAGTAATGAAGTTGTCATCAATAATGCGGTATGTTTTAAACGAAACTAAAAATGATAAAGTAGCCTTAGAAAAGGAAATCAACTTCATAGAAGATTATATAACGCTGCAGCGTGTAAGGCTCACCGATAAGGTGCACATTCAATTTGATGTAGAGGGAAATATTGAAGGAGCAAGGATTGCGCACCTTCTGCTAATCCCTTTCGTGGAGAATGCTTTCAAATATGGAGTAAGTACGAAAGAAGCCTCTGATATAATTATTCGCATTACAGTAGATGAAAAAGAAATTCATTTTTACATTTCCAACTCTATAGTAGCAGCACAATCCAGTATTAACGGCAGCACAGGCATAGGTTTAAAAAACACGAAAAGAAGATTAGACCTTATGTACCCGGAACACCTACTAAAGGTTTCGAAAGAAGATAAAAAGTTTATTGTTGAACTAAGCTTACACAAATGATAAGATGTATTGCCATAGATGATGAACCTTTAGCGCTCGAGCTTATAAAAGAGTATGCATCAAAAATATCTTTTTTACAACTCGATAATACCTTCACAAATACTGATGAAGCAGTTGATTGGTTACAAAATAATAGTTGCGATCTCCTATTCCTCGATATACAGATGCCTGATATTAATGGCGTAGATCTCTATCGTGCGCTAACAACTAGGCCTGCTGTAATTTTCACAACAGCCTACAGCGAGTACGCCGTTGATGGATTTAATGTAGACGCTATAGATTATTTACTAAAGCCTTTTGAGTACGATCGTTTTTTAAAAGGAGTGTATAAAGCCAATGAATACCTTGAGTTTTTAAGCAACCAGGAAATGCAAATGGCTTCAATCTTCGTGAAGGTAGATTACCAGTTGATGAAGATAAACCTGAAAGAAGTTGACCTGGTTGAAGGCCTCGATGACTATATAAGAATACATGTAAAACCAAAGCCGGTTTTAACTTTAATGACCTTAAAAAGCCTGCAGGAAAAGCTTCCAACAAAAGAATTTATACGTGTTCACCGCAGCTACATAATCCCCATTAATAAGATTGAAAGCTATGGCAAAAACAAACTAAAAGTAGCCGGCAAAGAAATCCCAATCGGCAGTAGCTACACCGAAGTTTACCAGCAGCTTTTAAAGTTAAAAGGCTTGGAACCATAGATCCTTTTTCCTTCCGCATTTTGTTTTTCTCTTTTTAGCCAGCTTCAGTTTTTTCATGGCGTCATCGTTGTGTCACTCACTTGTACTCTTGCATCTTTATGGCAGCATGGGCAAAATTTTCTAGGTTAAAAAGATTCCATTAAGCTGCCTATTATTTATTCTTGTTTATACACTCTCCACAATAATTATCTTTGGCTTAATACGAACGTTATGCCACAAGAATTAAAATTACATAGCCCCGAATCTTCTATAGGAAAATTGAACGATAAAGATTTCGAAAAGTCTACGTTAGATTTTTTAAAAGACCTGCAGATTGAAAATAAAAATGCAGGTGTGTCAACGGGCAACGCCTGGCTTCCTTCTTCAGCATCCGAAATAGAATCGTACTCACCTGTTGATGGAAGATTAATAGGCTCTGTCACTTCAACAGATAGATCTACTTACGATGCTGTACTTCTAAAAGCTTCTGAGGCATTTTTAGAATGGCGTATGTGGCCGTCACCAAAACGGGGTGATGTTGTAAGACAAATTGGCGAAGCATTACGAAAATACAAAGAGCCTTTAGGCAAGTTGGTAAGCTACGAAATGGGCAAGAGCCTGCAGGAAGGTTATGGCGAAGTGCAGGAGATGATAGATATCTGCGATTTTGCTGTCGGCCTTTCAAGGCAACTACACGGCTTAACAATGCATAGCGAAAGACCAGGGCATCGAATGTACGAGCAGTGGCACCCGATGGGTATAGTTGGTATAATCAGTGCCTTTAATTTCCCCGTTGCCGTGTGGAGTTGGAACACTATGCTTGCATGGGTTTGCGGAGATGTTTGTATATGGAAGCCTAGCGAAAAAACGCCTCTTTGTGGCATTGCCTGTCAAAAAATTGTAGCTGAAGTTTTTGCTAAGAACAATGTGCCCGAAGGAGTAAGTTGTTTGGTGCAAGGAGGACGGGAAGTAGGTGAATGGTTAGCAAATGATGCACGCATTCCATTGGTGTCAGCAACAGGCTCAACTCGCATGGGTAAAGCAGTTGGCGCGGCAGTTGGTGCTCGACTAGGCCGATCGTTACTGGAGTTGGGTGGAAACAATGCCATAATAATAAGTAAAGACGCTGATCTTGAAACGTCGTTAATAGGCTGTGTGTTTGGAGCCGTTGGCACAGCCGGCCAGCGATGTACGACTACCCGCCGTCTCATAATTCATGAAAGTGTTTACAATGCCTTTACGCAAAAGCTTGTAAAAGCATACGGCCAATTAAGAATAGGAAACCCGTTAGAAGAAAATATTCATGTAGGACCATTGATAGATAAAGATGCTGTTGCAAGTTACCTGGCAGCAGTTGAACAATGCAAACAACAAGGAGGCAAATTTTTAGTT
>JAQBNN010000050.1 GCA_028288505.1 Segetibacter sp.
AGAAATGATTTGCAAATGTGCGGATATGCAGATAGGCAAATGAAGATCTTTGAGAATGTGTTTAAGTCAATTTGCAAATCTGCATATTTTCTTATCTGCATATCAATTTAAGCGGAAGTAGCTCATTTGGTAGAGCGATAGCCTTCCAAGCTATAGGTGGCCGGTTCGAGCCCGGTCTTCCGCTCAGGATATATAGTCATTAAGACATTAAGTCAAACAGTCATTTGTACTTATTGACTTAATGACCCACTGACTCCAATGACTTTTATAAGCTGTTGTAGCTCAGGGGTAGAGCACTTCCTTGGTAAGGAAGAGGTCGTGAGTTCAATTCTCATCAACAGCTCAAACTTGTTGATATTAAAAGATACTCTGGTAATTAAACAGTTTGATAAATTAGAAAATTACTCTGCATTGCAGAGTTTTCGTGTTGAAAGAAAGGTTTTTAAAAGCCAATATTTCTTTCGATAGTTAATAAATAAAACAAAAGTCCTACTTTCGCGGGTTGAAAGCAGGGTTTTAAATTTAAAACCACAATCTAAAAAAAAATAAAATGGCAAAAGAGACCTTCAAGAGGGAGAAACCTCACGTTAACGTTGGTACCATCGGTCACGTTGACCACGGTAAAACCACTTTAACGGCCGCTATTACCATGATCTTATCTAAAAAAGGTATGGGTAATGTGGCGAAAAACTATGATGATATTGATGGAGCTCCTGAAGAAAAAGAAAGGGGTATCACTATTAATACTGCTCACGTAGAATACGCAACAGCAAGTCGTCACTATGCTCACGTTGACTGTCCAGGTCACGCGGATTATGTAAAAAATATGATCACAGGTGCTGCTCAGATGGATGGCGCTATCCTTGTGGTGGCTGCTACTGACGGTCCTATGCCTCAAACTAAAGAGCATATCTTACTTGCACGCCAGGTAGGTGTACCTCAGATTGTGGTTTTCATGAATAAGGTTGACCTTGTTGATGATCCTGAATTATTAGAACTGGTTGAAATGGAAATTCGTGACCTTTTAAGCTCTTATGGCTTTGATGGTGATAATACCCCAATAATACAAGGTTCTGCAACTGGTGCTCTTGCCGGTGATGACAAATGGGTTGCGAAAATTGATGAGTTAATGGATGCTGTTGATAGCTACATTCCTCTTCCTCCGCGCCCGGTTGATCTTCCTTTCTTGATGTCAGTTGAGGACGTATTCTCTATTACTGGTCGTGGTACTGTTGCTACTGGTCGTATTGAGCGTGGTGTAGTTAAAGTTGGTGAAGGTGTTGAGATAGTTGGTTTGATGGAAGAGCCTTTGACTTCAACTATCACTGGTGTTGAAATGTTTAAGAAATTATTGGATCGTGGTGAGGCTGGTGATAACGCAGGTCTTCTATTACGTGGTATTGAGAAAACTCAAATCCGTCGTGGTATGGTTATCTGTGCTCCTAAAAGCATCACTCCACATACTGAATTTAAAGGTGAAGTTTACGTACTAAGCAAAGAAGAAGGTGGACGTCACACTCCATTCTTTAACAAATACCGTCCTCAGTTCTACTTCCGTACAACGGACGTAACAGGAGAGTGTACTCTACCTGAAGGAACTGAAATGGTTATGCCTGGTGATAACACTAACCTAACTGTAAAATTGATCCAACCAATTGCGATGGAGAAAGGTTTGAAATTTGCTATCCGTGAAGGTGGCCGTACAGTAGGTGCTGGTCAGGTTACTGAAATTTTAAAGTAAGCAGCCCCTGAATCTCTCGAAAGGGGACTTTAGGAAAAGCTTTATTATATTTGCAAAGTACTTAGGCCTATGCCTAGGTACTTTGTTTTAAAATCTCTCTCCTCCCTTTAGGGCAGGGGCTTGGTTTATACGGGAATAGTTCAACGGTAGAATAGAGGTCTCCAAAACCTTTGATCAGGGTTCGAATCCTTGTTCCCGTGCCAATGAGGTGCTAATAGTTAATGTGCTGATTAGCATAAATTTTATACATTAGCATATTAGCCCATTCGCTAATTGCCAATTTAAAACAATGAACAAGATCTCTAATTATTTTCGCGAAAGCTATATCGAACTTTCTGAGAAAGTTACATGGCCTAGCTGGTTGCAATTACAGCAGTCAACAATTATTGTGTTGATAGCTACCCTTATAATTACCGCGTTGGTATGGACTATGGATACAGCTTCTCAACTATTACTTAAGGCTATTTATTCTATATTTTAATGGAAGAAACTAATATAACGCCTAAGCCTGAAACACCTGAGGTTGCAGAACAGGAAGCGGAACTTACTAAGTATTACGCATTGCGTGTTGTTAGTGGTAAAGAGCGCAAGGTTAAAGAATACTTAGATAAGGAAGTTACCCGTAGCGGTTGGACTGAAACCATCAAGCAGGTTTTTTTACCAATGGAGAAGGTGTACAAAGTGCAGAATGGTAAAAAAGTTATGCGTGAAAAAAACCTTTATCCTGGCTATCTCTTCTTAGAAGCTTTTGAAGGAAGACTAACTGATGACATGGTACAGGTAATTAGTAATGTTAGTAACGTGATGCACTTTTTAACTGACGGAAAGGGTTCAAAAGGCAACATTATATCATTGCGTAAGACAGAAGTTAATAAAATGCTAGGTAAGGTTGATGAAATGAACGACCAGGGCATTGTTATGAACGAACCATTTATTATTGGTGAAACTATTAAGATCATTGAAGGGCCTTTCAACGATTTTAACGGTACTATTGAAGAGGTGAATGACGAGAAGAAGAAGTTGAAAGTGACAGTGAAGATATTCGGCAGATCAACTCCTGTGGAACTGAATTACATGCAGGTAGAAAAATTAAGCTAAGAGGATTATTATAATATTTTAAGCCGCAGGTAATCCCTGCGGCTTTATTTTTACTTAAATATTTTTTATGAAAAAGGTATTATTCCTATTTATTGCTGCTTTCTCGGTAACAATTGCAATTGCCCAGCCCCCTAATGTTCCTGCAGATAAGGGTGCAAAGTTTGGTGCAGATGTAACTGTTGAAAATGCACTACCAGTAGCTCAAATGGCAAAGGCACTTGAGGCAAAGGACGACAAAAAGATGGATGTGAAAGTGCAGGGTGAAGTAGTACAGGTTTGCGAGGCTGAAGGTTGCTGGTTACGAATGAAAAATGGTAAAGAGACCATTATGGTAAGAATGAAAGACCACAAATTCTTTGTTCCTACCATTATGAATGGAAAAACTATTATAGTAAAAGGTGAGGCTCAACTAAAAGAAACAAGCGTAGCGCAACTAAGGCATTATGCTGAAGATGCAAAAAAGAGCAAAGAAGAAATTGAAAAGATAAAAGAACCGAAAAAGGAAATTGTAATACAGGCCGACGGTATTTTGGTAATGTAAAGTATTTTAGCTGTGTAATAATATTAGACCCGGTGTAATGCCGGGTTTGTTTTTTGGTTCAAGCTTCTGTTTTTTAATTAAACATCGTTGTGTCACTCACTTGTACTACTTGTTCATTTTGCATCACTTAAGAGCAAAACTTATACTATTACCCGCAACGGTTTAATAAACCTTCTCCTATCATCATAAGCTAAAAGCTCAAAAATGATTTGCAGATGAACGAAATGCGACGCAGCAACGATGCTTAACCGGAGTTACTTAACCCTGTACCAAAAGTATTCTTAATAAAAATTTATAATCCTTCTCCTTGTAATCCCAGTTATTATCATACCTTCGCGATCCCAAAAAAGTTCTTACTTAGAATTGATTGAATTGGGAGTTACTCCATTTGGCGTAACGTTATCACCAAAAAAATAGAAACATGGCAAAAGAAATTACAGGCTACGTAAAGTTGCAGTGTAAAGGTGGCCAGGCAAACCCTGCACCTCCAATTGGACCTGCTCTTGGTTCAAAAGGATTAAACATTATGGAGTTCTGCAAGCAGTTCAATGCAAGAACCCAGGACAAAATCGGTAAAGTTGTTCCCGTATTAATTACTGTTTATAACGACAAGTCTTTCGACTTCGTTGTTAAAACCGCTCCTGCGGCAGTACAGCTTTTAGAAGCAGCTAAAGTTACCAGCGGATCTAAAGAACCTAACCGTAACAAAGTGGGTAAAGTTAGCTGGGACCAGGTAACTGAAATCGCTAAAGACAAAATGAGCGATCTAAACTGCTTTACTGAAGAAAGCGCCATGAAAATGGTTGCCGGTACCGCAAGAAGCATGGGCTTAACTGTTGATGGAAAAGCTCCATGGGAAAATTAATTGTGTACTTCTAAACTGATTAACAATGGCAATTACTAAAAAAAGAAAAGCTGCTGCAGCTAAGGTTGATAATAACAAGCAGTACACGTTGAAAGACGCTACTGCGCTTGTAAAAGAAATTAACTGTACAAAATTCGACAGCTCTGTAGATGTTCACGTTCGTTTGGGCGTTGATCCTAAGAAAGCTGACCAACAAGTACGTGGAACCGTAACGCTTCCTCACGGAACTGGTAAAACTAAAAAAGTATTAGTGCTTTGCACCCCTGATAAAGAGGCTGCTGCAAGAGAAGCTGGTGCTGACTTCGTAGGATTAGATGAATTTATTACTAAGATCGAAGGTGGATGGACTGATGTAGACGTTATCATTGCTACTCCGTCTGTAATGCCAAAGATTGGTAGGTTGGGTAAAATTCTTGGTCCTCGTAACTTAATGCCAAACCCAAAAACTGGTACAGTTACTAACGATGTAGCTGGCGCTGTTAACGAAGTTAAAGGCGGTAAAATCGCTTTTAAAGTTGACAAAGCCGGTATCGTTCACGCATCAATCGGTCGTATATCTTTTGCTCCTGAAAAGCTTGCAGATAATACAACTGAATTTGTGAGTGCGCTTAT
>JAQBNN010000067.1 GCA_028288505.1 Segetibacter sp.
TTGGTACTTGTCCCTCCAATGCATTCAACACTTCCACATTGCTTTTAATCCTGCTCCTGAATTCCTTCTCGGAGATGTGCAACAGCTTTATTACTTCTATGAAGTTGTCTAAAAAATTGTGGTAGAAGTCCTTTGCAATTCTTAATCTTTCCTTGTTCGTCTTTTCAGGAAAAGCCATTGATAAGTTGTGCATTACAACTTGCCTCCTGTATCCTACAACGTAATATAAAACCGCATACAAACAATCGCTTATAAAGTAGAGAACGCGCCACGGCAGCAACGAGAGTAAATAAAAAAAGCCGTACAAAACGTGGTACATTATAATACAATGTTTTCTTTTAATTCACTCAGGTAAGGGTAGTCTGTATTAAAGTGAAGTCCCCTGCTTTCCTTCCTGAAGGATGCGCCTTTTACAATGAGATAACCAACACTTATCAGGTTCCTTAGTTCACATAACTGTGGTGATAATCTTGTAGTACGATATAGCTCTTCAGTTTCTTCAAACAAAAGATCCAACCGCTTCAACGCTCTTAACAAACGAACATTAGTTCTAACAATACCAACGTAATCACTCATAATCAACTGTAGCTCTTTCAAACTTTGCGTTATCAGGATCATCTCTTTCGGGTCATTGGTTCCATAGTCATTCCAGTCAGGAATGTCCTGTTTAAACTCAACCTCATCCACCTTCTTACTGCTGTCTAAATAACACCTGTGACCAAACACCATTGCCTCTAACAAACTATTACTGGCAAGCCTGTTGGCCCCGTGTAAACCTGTGCTTGCACATTCGCCGCAAGCATACAAATTTCGGATTGATGTTCTGCCCCATTCATCGGTTTTAATACCACCACAACTGTAGTGCGCAGCAGGAGCAACAGGTATCATAACGGTACTTATATCAATCCCTTTGCTTTTACATTTTTCATAGATGTTCGGAAAGTGATGAACGAACTTTTCAAGGTCCATGTGGCGGCAATCGAGATACACATGTTCAGTACCTGCTTTCTTCATTTCGCTATCTATTGCACGGGCTACAATATCACGCGGAGCAAGGTCCCTTCTTCCATCATATTTTTCCATGAAAGCCTCTCCTAAATTATTACGAAGAATGCCGCCATCACCACGAACAGCTTCGGTAATTAAAAACGATGGAGATACACCAGGCTCAAATAAAGCAGTAGGATGAAATTGGATGAATTCCATGTTTTCGATTCTTCCTTTTGCACGATAGACCATTGCCACGCCGTCGCCGGTTGCAATCTTTGGATTGGTTGTAGTTCTATAAACCTGCCCATTGCCCCCAGTTGCAAACACAGTAATTTTCGAAATGATTTTTTCTATCTGGTTGCTTGCAAGGTTCAGCACATACACTCCGTAGCATTCAATATCAGGAGTAGATTTAGTAACAAGAAAACCAAGGTGGTGACGGGTTATAATATCAACAACAAAGCAATGGTTTATCAGTTCAACATTCTTAAGGCTACTTAACTTTTGTAACAACGCCCTTTCCATTTCAAAGCCTGTAACATCTTTATGATGAAGAATACGGTTTACGCTGTGGCCTCCTTCTTTACCCAAAGAATAATCACCATCCGGATCTTTATCAAACCTTGCACCCCAATCAATTATTTCACGAATACGCTGCGGGCCTTCCTTCACTACTATCTCAACAATTTGTTCATTGCATAAACCATCACCAGCAATAAGCGTATCTTCTATATGCTTTTCAAAACTGTCATCATCGTCCCACACACCTGCTATACCACCTTGTGCATACTTCGTATTTGTTTCGTCGCTGAGCGTTTTTGTAATAACTGTAATCTTATAATCTGGCTTTGCTTCTGCAACTTTTACTGCATAAGTTAATCCCGCAATGCCCGAACCAATAACCAGGAAGTCAGTCTCCATGTTGTTTCTTTTGCTATTATTTACTAACCGTTTTCAGCTAATAAATATTGGCAAATATAGTCTTGTAAACTTCTTATAACTGTTAAGCCCCTTTTATCATTGGAGGACCCAAAACATCGATTTACATCTTATTCCTTCAGAATTTTAGGAGAAGTTATTTTATACCGGCCCTGGTTTTCATAGCAACATCGTTGCGTCGCAATCACTTCATCTGCATCCCAATATTGAGCAGCTGGTTTAAAGATACTGGCAGCATTATACCACTTATTGCAACCGTAACTTCCACCGAGCGATTAAGTTGATGAATTGTTTGCACCGATACAAGGCAACAAATGTACAAGAGTGCGACGCAACGGTGATGCTATGAAATATACTGCTGGAAACACAACTTAAAAATACTGCAGACTAAGTTGTTAAAACAGCAGGATCAACCCACGCTTCATTTTCTTTAAGCAATTTGATCAATTCATCCACGGCAATATTGCTGTCAACATTGCGCTTCACTACTTCTTTGCCTTTGTACAAAGTTATCTTGCCTACGCCGCTTCCTACGTAGCCAAAATCTGCATCAGCCATTTCACCGGGACCGTTTACTATGCATCCCATAATGGCGATCTTAATCCCTTTTAAGTGATTGGTAACTGCACGGATTTTAGCGGTTGTTTCCTGCAGATCGAACAACGTTCTACCGCAGGAAGGACAACTAATATACTCGGTTTTTGAAATGCGGGTACGCGTGGCTTGTAAGATAGAAAACGCAGTACTATTAATGAAAGCTTCAGGCGATTGGTTGTTGGTATAATTACGACCGGATGCATTGGTAGCCGTTGCACTTGCATAAGCATCGGCATTCATGCCAAGGCAAATACCATCACCAAAACCATCGAGCAATAATGCACCAGCCTCTGTGGCATAATGAATAAGATGTTCATCAGCAGTTTGCCAATAACTATCTGTAATTAAAACAACGGGGTTGTTTATGTTGCGCTTCTCCAACTCAATAAACATGCGGCGTACTGCAGGCATTGCATGTTTATTGGTGCTACTTAAACAGATAACAACAGTAGGATCATTTGCAAGATCATCGAGGAAAGTAAAATCATTAACATTCGTATCATCGCTAAAACAATCAACCATTACGAAGTTGAGTGCATCGCTTTTACTTTTAGCCTTCACAAAACCACTATCCTGGAAAATAGGAAAATACTTTGCTTCACCAGTAACAGTTATGGGTGCAATTGTTTGCCAGGTAGCCGGGTAAACAATGACTTTTAGAGTGCCGGGAATAGCGAAATCTAACAAGGTATTGCCTGTAAAAATATAATCAGCAGCGGTGTCGGCAATCGTCCATTTATCTGTTGCTTCATTATAAGTGTAGCCAACGCTTTGTAAATCCTGCGGCTTAATATTTTGAAGTTTGCTTAAATCAGCAATAACTACGGGTACATGTTTTTCACCAATATTATTTACGGCAAAAGTTGCTCTTCGTTTATATTCGAAAGGTGAGTAGGAGGCCCCCCCATCCCCCAAAGGGGAAATGGAAGCATGTTGCGAACGGGTATCGTAGCGCTTTACCAAATCGCGGCATACAGGTATTTCAAATTCGGGGTCTTCTGTTAAACTAACGCGTACGGTATCACCAATTCCATCTTCTAATAAAGTGCCAATACCTGCCGCGCTTTTTACACGGCCGTCTTCACCATCACCGGCTTCGGTAACACCGAGATGTAACGGGTAGCACTCATTAAACTCGTTCATCATTTGCTGAATGAGTAACCGGTAAGCCTGCACCATTACTTGTGGGTTGCTACTCTTCATGCTAAGCACAATATTGTGATAACTCTCGTAGCGAGCAATTCTTAAAAATTCCATGGCGCTTTCAACCATTCCCATTGCTGTGTCGCCGTAACGACTCATAATGCGATCGCTTAAGCTTCCGTGGTTGGTGCCTATGCGCATGGCTGTACCGTATTCTTTGCAAATTTTTACAAGGGGGGTGAAGCGTTCTCTTATGCGGTCTATTTCTTCAATGTATTCTAAGTCTGTATATTCTATCAGCTCAAACTTCTTCTTATCAACGTAGTTGCCGGGGTTGACTCTTACTTTTTCAATAATGCGGGCTGCAATTTCTGCAGCGTTCGGCGTAAAGTGAATATCTGCAACTATTGGTGTTGTATAACCTTTCGCCCTTAATGCGTTCTTTATATTTAGGAGGTTCTCGGCTTCCTTTTTACTGGGAGCGGTAATACGAACCAGTTCGGCGCCTGCTTCTATACAACGGATCGTCTGCTCTACAGTTCCTACTGTATCCATTGTATCGGTAGTGGTCATTGTTTGCAGGCGGATGGGATGAAAATTACCTAGCAGCAAGTTGCCCACATTTACCTCGCGGGTAGCTAGCCTTTTATATTCAGTAAGAGAATTACAGTACAATTGCATAAGATGCGCAAATTAAATAATCTGCAAATGTGCGAATAATAAGGCTTGGAAAGTCATTCCGTCACCTGGAGGAATAAAATTTCACAAGATGTGTTGGTTATAACCTGGAGTTTTAGAGAGGGAAGTGAACATTTAGGCATTGCAAACCTCCGTTTACTGCTGCACAAAGATTTGCCGATGAACGGAGCGTCGCAAGCAAAGCCTCATAGAAATCGTATGCTTGCAACATAAACACTACCAGTCTTTCTCGTTATTTCCGGTTGGTTGTTTCTTTTTATCCTGGCCTTGCTGCAGTCTTTTTTCTTCCTGGCGAAGGGCATTCAGCATTTTTTCAGCCTGCTTTTGGTTGATCTTGCTGTTATTCTTTGGCTGATCTTGTTTGTCGTTTTTATCCTGGTCCTGGTTCTTTTTATCCTGGTTCTGGTTTTGCTTTTGTTGCTGCTTTTTTAATTCGTTCAGCGCCTTTTGCAGGTTTTCCCTCGCTTGTTCGTCATTGGGATTTAGCCTTAAAGCTTCTTTATATGCGTCTATACTTTCGGGCAGTTTGTTCTGCCGGCTTTGTGTTACTCCCTGGTTATAATGTGCTCTTGATTTAAAATCTTTTTTTGTAGAAGCTCCAGCGGCTTCGCCAAAAGCCTTTTCAGCATCTTCTGTTTTCTTGCTTTTGTATAATGCATTACCAAGGTTATACTGGGCATTAGGATTTTTCCCATCGGTAGCAGCAACCTTTTTATATTCTTCTGCCGCTTTCTCAAACTGGTTTTGCTTGTACAACTGGTTGCCTTTGCTAATTGTTTGCTCAGGAGTTTGAGCAGAGGCAGCGGTTGCAAAACCAATAAGCGCTATGACTAGAAATTGTCTCATCCGAATATTTTCATTTTTCTTTCAGGAATAAATACTTCTAGCAACAGGAACAGTACGGCCACCAGTAAAAACACCTGGAAGTAGTTAGAATAAACCCTTTCGCTTCCAACACCTATTTGCTTTTTTTCCATCTGGTCTAATGTAGCAAGAAGCTGCGTTACTGAAGCATCGGTGCCATTAAATAGGTGGTAAGATCCTCCCGTTTGTTGAGCGATCATTTGAAGTTCCTGCTGGTTAAGCTTACTTATAACAGTGTTTCCTTCACGGTCTTTTTTATAATCGTTGGTTGCAGGATCAAATATCGGTGAACCTTCTGGTGAGCCAAATCCTATGGTATGCACTACAACTCCTTCATCAGCTAGTTGCTTAATTACTTCTTCGGCTTCCTCATCATGGCCTTCACCGTCACTCATTAAGATGACTGTCTTATACTTCTTTTCTTTTGTATCAAGCGAAGCGTTGCAAATTCTCAGCGCTGCACCAATCTCGGTTCCTTGTGTAGGCACTGCAGCAGGAGTTGCGTTGGCAACGTACATTTTGGCTGCAGAAAGATCGCTGGTAAGCGGCATTTGCAAATACGCTTGTCCCGCAAATACCACCAGGCCTACCCTGTTGTTTCCAAGCTTTTCAATTAATTTATTTAAAACCTGCTTTGCTCTTTCAAGCCGGTTTGGTTTTACATCTTGTGCAAGCATGCTGTTACTTACATCTAGTGCTACCATTATATCTATGCCTGCCCTGTTGCTACCACCGGAAGCTTTAGGGGTGCGAAGGTTAGCAGCTGCAATTACACACGCTGCGAGAGCTAGAAAGAATAATACAAATTTGTAATTAAAGTATTGTGAAGAGTAATTACCTGTAATGGCGTTAATAAGTTCAGGATCGCCAAGCACTTTTTTGGTTTTACGTTTCCAGCGAAGTACTAAAATGAAAACTATTACCAGTGGCAACAAAGCCAAAAGGCCCAATAAATATTCTATATGTTCGAATGATAGCATTAAGTAAAGTGCAAACTATTAAAAATGAGTACTAAGAAAAACAAAAAATAAGCCACAATAAAAAGTAGGATTTAGAACGCTATCAGCTAAGAACGTGAAGTATGAAAGATTTTAATTTATAATACCAACACCGGTTTCCATAGCATCATCGTTGCGTCGCAATCACTTCATCTGTATACCTTACAGGATCAGTAGCTTTACTTTCCTAGTTTTATCTCTCTATTTCTTGCCTTCTAAAAATCCATGCTGTTTTAAAATTCCTTTTAAAATGTTCATACGTGCAGTTACCACATCCATGTCACGCGGTCCTTCAAAATTTAGCGAAAAGAAATAAGGGTGCTGGTTTTCAACGATCCACCCTACTATCCACGCCACTGAATTTCCATTCTCGCCTGTGCCCCAGCCTGTTTTATAACCCAGGGTATAATTCGCGTTCTTTTCCATAACCATTACATCCTTTACAATTCGCATGGTACGTTTTTGAAAAGGCAACTGGTCGAAGTATAATTTTTTTACGAGGCCAAGCTGCTCGTCTGCAGTAACTTTTACCGTGTTATCAAGCCAAAAAGTATCAATGGCACCTATCACAGCCTTTTTCTGGTCGTGTGTGCCGTATCCTAAAGTATCTAAAAAACGCTGCATCTTATCTTTCCCAATTCTTCGGGCAACTTCCTGATAGTAGGGTACAGAAGAAACTTTAAATGCTTCGGCCATGGTTAAGTCTTTGTTCCATGGCTCAATAGATCGTTTAACGCCGTCCCATTTAATTACCAACTTCTCATCTACAATTTTGCCGGTTTCAATTCCAACTAAAGAGTTTACAATTTTAAAAGTGGAGGCAGGCAGGTAAGCGCTGTCTTTAAACCTGCTAAGATTGTAAATGGTAAAATGTCCCTGCCCGTTGTCGAACAAACCAAAGGTTCCTTTTACATTATACTGGTCAAAATATTTTTTAAGGCTTTCGTCTTTTGTTACGTTATTGGGACTGCAGGCATTAAAAACCAGGGCAATTATTATTAAGCAAAAAACATTGAGCTTCATTAAGGTTAAAATTTGCGCAAAGCTATCTGAAATAGTCTTATCCGCTGGTTAATAGTATAATAAAGACGTTGTTGTAAAACAATCTTGCTACTCTACTTGAAAAGCCGAATAAAGAACAAGGCGTACAAGTGAGTGACACAACAATGCTAAGAAATGAGCAATAGTAGGTAAACAAATATTTTCTCAAACATCTATCTTATTCCACTCCTTCCCTATCAAGTTTATTTATTATCTCGATAGCATCAAGCCTGTGTTGCATGGCCTGCTCAATGGTAAAAATGGGTGTGTACATGCCAATGCCGCAATCGTCCAGCAACTTCCTGAGCTTTTGTAAAAGATCAATATTCTTTGGATTGTTGTACATGTATTCATTTAACTCGTGGCTCTTTATGTGAAACCTTTGTTCGACATAGCCATTTAGATTTTTGCATAGCTGCTTGTAAAAGAAAGTTGGATTAACATCAGGCTGCAAATCTCTTATAGAGAAAAGAAACTGCGACTGTTCGACTTCTTCCTTGCGCTGTTCTATTACTTGTTGTACAGGCTGGATAACAGGT
>JAQBNN010000068.1 GCA_028288505.1 Segetibacter sp.
CACCTGGCCCGAATTGAAAAACTACCGAAACAATGAGGAAATATTTCAATCAGTTATTGACAAGGAGAAGTTGGATGAGAATGGATTGAACGGCTTTATTTTATTAATACATATTGGAACCGATCCAAGACGGACAGACAAGTTTTATAACAGGTTTAATGAACTGATGAATGACTTGCAAAAGAAAGGGTATGAATTTACTTCTCTGAAAGAGATAATGTAACACCGTCACCATCTTTCTTCATCAGGTATATCTTCTTCTCGTTGCTTAAATTTTTTTCGGCTTTCTATTTTTTGAAGCTGTCTTTCAATCATCATTTGTGCAATTACATCTCCTGCATTAGAACTATTTCCTGATAACACATCTCTCAACTTTTTCTCCGGTATATCCATGCGATACAACAGTTGTACTAATGCCGAAAAATCATTAACAATCAGCTCGTTTATATAAAGTGATAACAGTCGCAAAAGCTGGTCATTATTACCAACATTAATCTCCTTCAGCAAGCCGTGTTGCTGCAAACCTTGTACTACCAGTTGTAAGTCGTTATTACTCTTCACCCGACTTTCTTTTAAAGATCGCCCTGATTATTTTCCATTGAAATATCAAGGTAAAACAAACGGCCATCCACGTTGCAAAAAAGGCAAGTTTTAAAAACGTAATGGGTGTTTCGTCAGGTATCAACAGCTTAAATGCACCCCAGGCAATAAACCAATACATCCATTGCAAGGCAAAGTGAACAAGTACTTTCTTTTTACCCGGTAAACTTTTATACCAATTAGAATAACCCATTATGTAAATTTTTCTACTACGCCTAATGCAAATAAAGCGAAGTCATATTTAACAGGATCAGCCTTATCTAAAGTACGTAAATAGGCAGTAAGCTCAAGAGCAGTTTGCCAATCTATTGAGGGGCGTTGCAGTAATCCAAATCGCTTTGCCACCCTTGCCACATGCACATCCATCGGGCATACTAATTGTGCAGGACTTATCTTTTTCCATATGCCAAAGTCCACTTCTTTTTTATCGCTTCTTATCATCCAACGTAAGTACATACTCAACCTTTTGCAGGTAGAATTTTTTGCAGGTGAAGCGATATGTTTATGTGTTCTAAGCGGCGCATCTTCTAACGAAAAAAAGTATTCGTAAAAGCCCTTTAACCCATTCTCAATTGTTTCTTCGCCTTTGCTCATACCTCTTGTGAAGGCAGTTTCAAGTGAAGCATGATTTGTATAATGATGGTGCAGGAAATGAACGAAATATAAAAGATCTGTGTCGTTAAAGGTGCGATGCTTAAAGCCCAAAAGGTTCTTCAATTCATTGTCGCTGTGGTGCATAATAAAGGTGTACGGTTCATTATCCATTCGCCTCATTAACTCCTTGCTTTTGTTGATGATGATCGTACGATTGCCCCATGCAAATATTGATGCAAACAGGCCTGCTATTTCAATGTCTTGCTTCTTCTTAAATAGGTGAGGTACACAAATCGGATCGTCCTTTATAAAAGATACACGGTTGTATTCTTCAACTTTGCTATCGAGGAAATCCTTTATTTGCTGGTCTTTCACACACCGAAGTTCGGTAATTTATTTATTCCTGAATCGCTTTTAGGTAGTGTTGTTTTTTGTTTACCAGCATTGGAGGCTTTGGTCAACATTGTTGTGTCACTCACTTGTACTTGCAGTAGTTTTATCGTCTTCAGTCTCACAATGCGCACTGGTTTACAGTCTGAATCTACTGTTGACTTGTTGCAAAGAAAACTAAAAGTACAAGAGTGCGACGCAAGTAAAGTTGAGAGATTTGATACTGCTGGAAACATAAAAAAGCCCTGCAATTTGCAAGGCTTTTAAAACACTTTTAAGAGAGACCAATTATCTTCTTTTTACACATCCGCCGCCACCATAAGTAATGCTGGGAGAATTTAACCAATTGCATTATTAAGGTCTTCAATAAGATCGTCGGCGTCTTCAATTCCTACGCTTAATCTCATCAAAGAATCGGAAAGTCCGTTCTTGATTCTTTCTTCTCTTGGAATAGATGCATGGGTCATCGAAGCAGGATGATTAATTAGTGACTCCACTCCGCCAAGGCTTTCTGCCAACGCGAATAATTTAGTTGATGACATTAGTTTAACAGCAGTTTCAACGCTGTCATTTTTCAATGTAAAGCTCATCATGCCGCCAAAATCTCTCATTTGTTTTTTGGCAATATCATAATTAGGATGGTCCTCAAAACCGCACCAGTACACCCTTTCTACCTTTGGGTGATTGCGCAGAAACTCTGCTACTTTTCGTCCATTTTCACTATGCCTTTGCATGCGTACATGCAGCGTTTTAATGCCGCGAAGAATTAAGAAACAATCTTGCGGACCCGGAACTGCTCCGCAACTTTTCTGGATAAAATATAGTTGGTCCCTTAAAGCCTGGTCGTTAAGCATTAAACAACCATGTATCACATCACTGTGTCCTCCCAGGTATTTGGTGGCGGAATGCATTACGATGTCTGCTCCAAAATCTAAAGGATTTTGAAGGTATGGACTTGCAAAAGTATTATCGACGCAAAGCAATGCATTTGCCTGTTTAGCTATTACAGATAAGGCTTCAATATCTGTAATGTTCATTAATGGATTGGTAGGCGTTTCGGTCCAGATAAGTTTTGTATTGCTGTTTACATAAGGCTTTATGTTATCTGCATTGCTCATATCAACGTAGTGAAACTTGATGCCGTACTTTTCGAAGATCTTGCTGAACAAGCGATAGGTACCGCCGTACATATCAGCAGCCGCTATCACCTCATCTCCGGGCGACAGTAATTTAATTACAGCGTCTGTTGCGGCAACGCCGCTGCTAAAGCTCAATCCAAACTTTCCATTTTCAATTACGGCTAAAGCATCTTCCAATGCTTTGCGCGTAGGGTTTTGACTACGCGCATATTCGTAACCTTTATGCTGTCCGGGGGCAGTCTGCACATAAGTAGAGGTTTGGTAAATAGGTGTCATTATAGCGCCTGTAGATGGATCGGGTTCCATGCCGGCGTGAATCAGTTTAGTAGCAAGCTTCATAAATTATATTTGAATGATTTTAAAACGGTGCAAAGATGTACAATTAAAACTATACCAGTTAAAACATCGTCTGCGAAGCGGACAAGTAACGCCAATCGAAATTCTCCGCTTGATGCGCTTCTTTTGTACGAATAGGTTTATTGAGTACTTCCTTATTTAATACGCCTTCAGCAACAAGCTTTCGGCGACCTTCATCTATTTTTTCAATCACTTCCTTATGCTGCATCCACTGCTCCTGTGGAGGTTCAAATCCTATTTTATCTTTTCGCCACACAATAGCTTTAGGCAATAAAGTATCCATGCTTAAACGAAGTAAGTGTTTGGTGAAACCTTCGAATATTTTATAAGAAGAAGGTATTTTAAAAACAAACTCAACCAATTCATGGCTTAAGAAAGGCAGGCGCACTTCTCTTGAATGAGCCATTGAATTCCGGTCAGCATAACGCAATAATTCTTCGAGGCCTAGCTGCCTTGTATTAAAATAAAGAATGTCATTAAGCTTTTCTACTGTAGGCTTATAAAGGCTTGCTTTATCAAGGTTTTCATTTAGGAAGTCAGGTGTTAAATCCTTATGCTGCATCTGCTTATGAAGCGCTTTCTTTTCTAACTGCCTTGTTGTAAGCCCAGGCATATAAGCAGCGGCATAATTCTTCCAGTTCCAGTCTATTGCTGCTCCATTTGCTTTTGCTGCTTGTTGCTCCTTCCTGGCATCGTTCCATTTTCCTTTAGCGACTAACTCCTGCCAGTACCAATGATAATATTTGTGATAGCCAGCAAGAGTTTCATCTGCGCCCTGGCCATCTAATATAACTGTTACACCTTTTTGTTTGGCTAATTCGTACACCTTGAATTGGGCATAAATACTCGATGATTGAAACGGTTCCTCCTGGTGATACATCAGCTTTTCAAAGTCACTTATATAACCTTCAGCACTTGGCGTAACAGTATAACTGTCTACACTGAAATGCTCGGTGACTAAATTTATATAGCTGCTTTCATCTTTTTCGTAGCCTGGAAAAACGGCTGAGAAAGTTTTTTGTTTTGATGTGTCTCCAACCAATTTATTTATAACTGCTACAATTGTTGAGCTGTCTAACCCACCACTTAGGCTTGAGCCCACTACTACATCGCTTCGCAATCTTCTTTGTACCGATACCTGTAATAATTGCGAGAAGTTTTCAACTACTTCTTTGTTTGAAATACTTGTTAGCTGGCTCTCTTTATCTATATCCCAATACTGCCAATAATTGTAGTTGAGGTAAGCACCTTCACCTAATTTCAACTCGAGGTAATGAGCGGCTGGTAGCTTAAAAATATTTTTATAAAAAGTATGATCAGGCTTAGCAGGGTTGGTTGTAAAACCAAGTGTTAGGTAATTAAGAAGCATAGTATTGTTCGGTACTTTATCAACTCCTGCTACCCACAAAGCTTTCATTTCACTTGAAAAAAGGAATTGCTCGTTATCATGGAAAAAATAGAACGGCTTTTCACCAAAACGATCACGGGCACAAAACAAAGTACGTTCAACTTTATCCCAAATTGCAAAGGCAAACATGCCATCAAAATGCGTTAAACAATCTTTGCCCCAACAGGCATACGATGCTAATATTACTTCGGTATCGCTATGTGTATGGAAGGCAAAACCGCTCTTTACCAATTGCTCTTTCAGCTCTATATAATTATAGATTTCACCGTTGTAAGTTATAGTGAAGCGGTTTAAATAATGCATTGGTTGTGCCCCTGCTTCGCTCAAATCAATAATTGACAAGCGACGATGACCGAAGCCAACAGTGCCTTCTTCACTTATCCAAAATCCTTCTCCTTCAGGGCCGCGATGTTGCAGTACATCCGTCATTTTTTGCAGCCTGTTTTTGGTAACAAGTTGCGTGTTTAACGATATGATTCCTGTTATGCCGCACATGACGCAAAGTAATGCTATTTAAAGGGTCAACGTGCTGAATAAAGAATTGAAAGTACAAGAGTGCGACGCAAGAAAAGCTTAATAGTAGTATTTGGCCTGGTCCATAAATGCTAACATTCAAGCTTAACGATTGTAGTAGTTTTTTGGTTACCAGCATTATTAACACCCATGATACTTTTGTTGCGTCGCACACTTGTGCAGTTTATCGCTACGCAGCCTTGTGTGCAGTAACAAAAAACCCGGCAACATAACCGGGCTTATTATATTTAACGTAGAAGATTTAAAAGCTTATTGGGATTGCAACCCTTACATCGTCCCACATAATAACAAGGTTGTTCTTTGGTCCATTTTCAAAATAGATCGTCAAAGCTTCAATAGATTCTGCCGGCCTTTGGACAGGAACATTGAAACGAGTAAAGTCTCTAGCGCTGTTGTAAGTAAAGCTTCCCCAGCTATAGTTATCTTTATTTACAATTATGGTCCAATGCTTTTCGTTGGGAATACAGAACAGCGAGTAGCGGCCTTTGAGAAGTTTCTTTCCGCCAAGTGTTGCGTTCTTAAACAACTCAAGCTCTGTTGCTTCGTTCGCACCCATTCGCCACACTTCATTATACTTTACTTCACCACCAAAAATATCACGTCCTTTCTTTTGAGGACGACTATATAGTACTCTTGCAAAGGGCTCGACGGGTGCCTGACGCTGCATTTTTAAAATGGGAAAGTTAGCAGGGTAATAACTAACATCCATCGGACTTTTATCAAGATCGGTAGGTCGTTGTTGGGCAAATAGAAGTTGTGCTGTAATGAGACATGCAAAAAATAGTAAGGCCTTTTTCATAGCTACGTTTTGCATGCAAAGATAGGAGGTGAACTTATTTATGCTTGCTTAAGTTGACCGATGGTAAAGGCCTTAACGTCGGGAAAGAAATCGAAATAACATTTTTGTAACGCTGCATAATTCTCTTTGAAGAGCCTGAAAGGCTCGTTACCACTGCTTAAATACAACGAACGCCGTACAACGCCACCAAAGCTTTTCTCGATGCCATCAAGGGTGCGGTAGTTGTACAACCAATTTTGTGAAGCCATATATGGCAGCATTTGCTGAAGCCTCACGGGTAGCACATCGTAGAAATTGTTTAGCACCTCGTATGTTGCTATTGATTGTTGCAATAGTTCGCCTTCAGCAAACTGCGCACTGTCGTTTGCCAGGAAGTGATCGTAAATTACATCAACAAAGGCGCCTGAATATAAGCGAACAGCGGGATGTAAAAATGTTTTTGCATGTTTGGTTACAGGGTGATCGTCTGTAAAAGCATCTATTTGGCGATGCAGATTTATCCCTTTTTGAATACCCTCTGAATAATCAAACTTTTTTTTGCCCTTCACAAAATCACTGATCATATTGCCTACCAATATTTCAGGACGACCAAAGGAGAGATATGCATGCGCCAATAAATTCACGCTGTAAATTTATTGCTTTACATTTTTAATAAGCCAGGTAGCGATCTTGTATAAAGCAACGGGTGATACGGTCTCTTTAAGGTCCAATGCTTTTATTCCACTGTTAATTTGCTCTGCCATTTTTAAATGTCCTGAAAGAATAAAATCGACCTCCACAAAAGTGGAGAGAACCGATTATAAAAAACCGTATAATATTAATAAGTAATCACCTGCTCTTCCATCACCACTGGCATTTCTCTAAACTCGTACTGTTGGTTTCTTAACTGCGGTTCAAACCCAGCTTCCTTAATAGCTTGCTGAATGCTCTTGCTGGTGAAGCGGTGTGGTGCACCTGCTGCGCTTACCACGTTCTCTTCGATCATGATACTACCAAAGTCGTTAGCCCCAGCGTGCAGGCACATTTGCGCTACTTGTTTACCAACAGTTAACCAACTAGCTTGTATGTTTTTTACGTTTGGTAACATTATCCTGCTCATCGCTATCATTCTAATATATTCGTCAGCGGTGGTAAGATTGTGAACACCGCGGATACGAGCTAATAAAGTATCTACATCCTGGAAGGTCCATGGGATGAATGCGACAAAGCCTTTTGCGTGCTCGGGCTTTTTTGCCTGCACTTCACGCAGCTTTACAAGGTGTTCGAATCGTTCTGTTACCGTTTCCACGTGACCGAACATCATGGTGGCGGAGGTGGTAATATTAAGTTGGTGAGCTACTTCCATAATATCTAACCATTCCTGCGCGCCACACTTTCCTTTGCTGATTAAGCGTCGAACCCTGTCTACTAAGATCTCTGCTCCCGGTCCCGGCATGCTGTCCATTCCAGCCTCTTTTAAAGCAATCAGCACAGCGCGGTGGTTACTTTTTTCAAGCTTTGTAATGTGCGCTACTTCAGGTGGGCCCAGTGTATGCAACTTAAGAGTGGGAAACATGGACTTTAGCTTGCGAAATAAGTCAGTATAATATTCTAAACCAAGGCCAGGATGGTGGCCGCCTTGCAATAACAATTGCTCCCCGCCATACTGAAATGTTTCTTCAATCTTTCTACGGTATGTTTCTATATCAGTTACATAGGCCTCTTCGTGGCCGGGGATACGGTAGAAGTTGCAAAATTTACAATTGGCAATACACACGTTGGTAGTGTTCATATTGCGATCGATGATCCAGGTTACTTTTCCGTGAGGGACCTGTATTTTTCTTAGTTCGTTTGCAACAAACATAAGATCAGTGGTAGGAGCATTTTCAAAAAGAAAAACACCTTCTTCCACTGTTAGAAATTGGAAATCAAGCGCCTTTTTATATAATTCGGCTAGTTGCATATTAGAGATTATCAGCAGCAAAAATACAACAACAACGTTGCAACAATGGAAACAGTTTCTAGTTGCTTTCTTAAATATTGCCCCTAAGTATTTAAAAGGTTTTTAAAAAATGCGAAATGATTAACTTAGAAGCCATTAGCTCAGTAATAACTTAACGTTGAAGTGAGTGACACAACAAAAGCCATATAGAATTACCACTGCTTGTCCCCAAAAAGTACTCACCTATATCTTAATGGTACTTATAAGTGGCCTTTTTGCACCTGTTACTTCTGCACTACCTGTTACGGAGGCACCCAAAATGCTCACCCGGTTCAATTTTTCAACACTTACAGGTGGGGTTGTGATTTTACATGGTCTCCTCGGCAATTTTCCTGATACCTTAAATTTTGTTTTAGACACCGGTAGCGGCGGCATATCGCTCGACTCTACCACTGCTGAATACCTTAATGTGCCCCTCAGCAACAGCGACCGAACCATTCGGGGAATAGCGGGCATGCGCACAGTAAAGTTTGTGGTAAACCAAACTCTCCATTTGCCGGGATTAACAATTGACAACCTTGACTTTCACACTAACGACTACCAGGTACTAACCAGTGTTTATGGGGTAAAAATCGATGGGATAATTGGCTACAGTTTCCTTAGCCGGTACATTGTAAAAATGAATTACAACACAAACACTATTGAAGTTTGGGAACCGGGAAAAGTCCGCTACCCCAAAGGAGGCTACCTTTTAAAAACACCTGTGATGAACATACCTGTCGTAGAATCTACAATAAAAGATGGCGTTGTGTGCAAAAGCAAGTTTTACTTCGATACGGGTGCCGGCCTTTGCCTGTTAATGTCCCAAGCATTTGCCGGGGACAGCAGTATTTTAAGTAAAGGGAAAAATATGCTGGTAACACAAGCCGAGGGCATGGGGGGTAAAAAAACAATGAAAATAACTACGGTGAAAGAGTTGAAGGTTGGTCCTTACCGTTTTAAGAAAGTGCCCACTCATATTTTTGTCGACGACTATAATGTTACCAGCTACCCAATACTGGGCGGACTAATTGGCAACGATCTTTTTAGAAGGTTCAACATAGTTATTAATTATGGCCAAAAAGAAATCCATCTTCTCCCAAACAACCATTTTAGCGAGCCGTTCGATTATTCTTATACCGGTTTAGGTATTTACTTCATTGATGGCCACATTGTGATCGAAGATGTGATAGAAGCGTCTCCCGGCGAAAAAGCCGGCCTAAAGCCCGGTGATGTTATCATGGGCATAGGAAGCAATTTAAGTGGCAACATCCAGGTTTATAAAAACATGCTGCAAACACCTAAGCTAAAATTAAAAATAATCGTAATCCGCAACGGGCAGCTTCTCGAGAAATACTTACGGGTTGCCAGTATTCTTTAGCCGGTTTAAATTTCGTTTTTAGAAGTTATTGAGCCTGCATTTGTTCTCTCCTCACCATCGTTGTGTCACTCACTTATACTGGTAGTACTTTATGGGGCTCAAATAAACCTTTTACAGCCTTATTTCACCTTCAATTAAAACATCAAAGAAGGTTTGCATATATTTAAAGATGCTACTTTTGACCATCAATCTAATTTTATGAAGAAAACAGTTCTACTCTTATTTCTTTTATCGTTCCTGCAAAAAAGCTACAGCCAGGTTTTCATTAATAACATTGGCACCGGCTACTCTCAAGATTTCAATTCACTCGCCTCCACTGGCACTACAGATTTCATGCCCCAGGGCTGGCTCTTATACGAAACCGGAAACGGTGCAAACACCACTTATACTGCCGATAATGGCGGCGTCATCTCCGGAAACACTTATAGTTATGGTGCCACCAGTTCTACTGAAAGGGCTTTTGGCACCCTTCTCTCAGGAAGTGTATCTCCAATAATCGGCGTTGCTTTCACCAACAATAGTAATTCAACTATTACTGCATTTACCGTCAGCTACACAGGTGAGCAATGGAGACTAGGCGCTACAAGTAGACTTGATCGCCTCGATTTCCAGTATAGCTTTGATGCTACTTCCTTAAGCACCGGCTCATGGACGGATGCAGACAACCTTGACTTTGTAGCGCCTGTTACTACAGGTTCAGTTGGGCCGCTAAACGGGAATGACGCTGCCAACCAAACTTTGAAAACCGGGTCTATTTCTGGAGTATCCATTGCGCCTGGAACTACTTTTTATCTTCGTTGGGTAGATTTTAATCCTGCCGGCTCCGATGATGGATTGGCTGTAGATAACTTCTCTATCACTTTCAACGGTACTGCGTTACCACCTTGCGCCGCACCAACTACGCAGCCCACATTTTTAACCTTTAATAACATTACAAATACCAGCATCAACGGCGATTTTACGGCAGCTGATCCTGCTGGCGATCAGTACCTTGTTATAATAAGCACTAGTAATACACTTTCTGCGACTCCACAAAATGGAACCTCTTACGCAGAGGGAGATGCATTAGGTAACGGAACAGTGGTAGGCACAAGTTCCTCTACTGCTTTTTCCGCATCGAGTCTTTCACCCGGCACCACTTATTATTTTTATGTGTTTGCTTTAAATAGCGCTTGCACCGGTGGACCTGTTTATAACACCAGTTCTCCGCTAACTGGCAACGTTGCAACCACCACACCTGCTGCCTGCGCTACCCCCACCGGAACGCCCGGTGCAATAACCTTCACTCCTTCCGGAACTTCAATTTCTGGTTCGTTTGGCGCAGCTACTGGTGCAAATAGTTACTTGGTCATCCGTAGCACAAATGCTACTATTGATTTTACTCCAGCCAACGGCACCTCTTATCCCGTAGGACAAACAGTAGGTTCTCCCAACACGGGAACGGTAATTAAATTCGGAGAAGGAACTACATTTTCAACTACGGGACTTGCCACTAATACCAATTATTACTTTTTTGTTTTTGCAGTAAGCAATGTAAACTGTACGGGTGGCCCTTTGTATAATACGACAGCTACTACCGGTAACACCACAACAACCAGTAGTAGTTCAAGTGCCCCTGCTACTTATTATAGTACAGCTACCAGTTTAGGTTGCAGTGTGCTAAAGGATACGTTGAAAGCAATTATTACCCGCGGTAACACGCCAAAAACCTATACCGACTTATGGGGCCAATACCAGGTATCTGATATTAAACCACGAGAAGTTGGTCCCGGGACTTCACCTACTGTTATCTGGGATGTTTATTCAGACAACGTAAGTGGTCCCGATCCTTATAATTTTACACCAGGTCCTGTTACTTCCGGCGGACAACAAGACAACGGGTCCAGTGCTTCTGCTGAAGGACAGTATTATAATCGTGAACATTCGGTGCCACTAAGCTGGTTCAACGGAAACACAGGTACACCCGGCCCTGCTACCGACTACCTGCATATCTTTCCAACCGACAAAATTGTAAACGCTATTCGGAGCAATTATATCTACGGCGAAGTAGCCACCGCCAGCTACACAAGTGCTAATGGCAGTAAGTTAGGCTCTTCTGCAATCGCAGGATTCACGGGAGATGTTTTTGAGCCGGTAAATGCATACAAAGGAGATCTTGCCCGTGCCTTCTTGTATTTTGTTACCCGCTACCAGGATAATATGCCCGGTTGGCCCGGTGGAAATGGCGCACAAGCATTCGATCCCACTACTTATCCAAGTGTCGACATCCCTTACCTGGAGCTCATGATCAAATGGCACACCCAGGATCCGGTAAGCCAAAAGGAAATTGACCGTAACAATGCCGCCTATAGTTTCCAGGGAAACAGGAACCCTTATATTGACAGTCCTCAGTACGTAAACCTGGTATGGAACAACACCTGCACTGGCTTAGCCGCCCTGCCGGTACACATCGTTTACTTTGCAGGAAAGCTTGTTGGTAGTAACGTAAACCTCGAGTGGAAAGCGGAAAATGAAACCTATTTTGACAGGTTTGAAATTGAGAGAAGCATTAACGGAACCGACTTTAAGAAAGTTGGGGAGGTAAAAGCTGCCAACAGGGGCAATTATAATTACTCAGAAGACGTAGAAGCTTTCAGAAGCCAGCGCCTTTATTACAGGCTTAAGAGTGTTGACAAAGATGGCAAGTTCAAATACTCCGCTGTGTTCTCGGTACATATTCCTTTCAATACCAAATTCACGGTGTACCCTAACCCGGCAAGCAGTTTTATACAACTTCAGTTGAACAAGAACATTACGGGAAATGTAACTATCCAGGTTACTGATGCATTGGGAAAAGTGGTAAAACAGGTAAACGAAAATGTTAGCGGAAGCAACATCAGGATTTCCACCAGCAGTTTAGCTACCGGAACTTACATCATAAAAATGCTGTACAAAGGTGAGCAGTATAATCAAAAAGTAATGGTGATAAAGTAAAACCATAACAACTAATCAAAGGCCCTTCCGTTTGGAGGGGCTTTTTTTTGTCTTGGTACCGGCATTAGAAACTTCCCCCAACATCGTTGCGTCGCAATCCGTTCATCGGCATTGCTACTATTTAGCTTTCCAATGTTTTGCTTTGCAAGATCTGCTAAGAAAAAGCGCTTTTGCACCTGCCGAGTAGAAAACGAAAAGTACAAGAGTGCGACGCAAGTAAAGCCAAATAGTAGCAAAGCTGCGGGGCTCAAACAAATCCGCAACCTTTGCAACAATTGTCGAATAAAAACAACATCAACTGCACTTTATCATACACAGAAAATTAGGAATTCTGCAAGCTTAAAATCGACTAATTTGCACCACTTTATTTTTAAGCATGATACAATTTGACAGGTTTATTTTACCTAACGGGTTAAGAGTGATCGTACACGAGGACCACAGTACGCCAATGGCCGTGTTAAACATGATGTACGATGTAGGCTCACGTGATGAGGACCCGAACAAGACAGGATTTGCACACTTATTTGAACACCTGATGTTTGGTGGCAGCATTAACATTGAAGATTACGACGAGCCACTACAAATGGCTGGTGGAGAGAACAATGCTTACACAACTAACGATCTTACCAATTATTATATACAACTTCCGGCAGAGAATTTAGAGACAGCCTTTTGGCTCGAAAGCGACAGAATGCTTAGTTTGGCCTTTAATGAAAAAAGTTTAGACGTACAACGGAAAGTGGTTTGCGAAGAGTTTAAAGAGCACTACATAAACAAGCCGTACGGCGATGTGTGGCACAAGCTAAGAGAGTTAGCGTACACTACGCATCCTTACCGCTGGATGACGATTGGTAAGGAATTAAGCCACGTAGAAAACGCAACACTTGATGACGTTAAGGGTTTCTTTTTTAAACATTATCGCCCGGTAAACGCAATACTTGTAGTAACAGGGCATGTAACGCTTGATGAAGTAAAGAGGCTCTCTGAAAAGTGGTTTGGACCAATAGAAGCGGGGCAGAAATACAATCGGATGCTTCCGCAGGAGCCAAAGCAAACCGAGGCTCGCCGCATACAGGTGGAAGCTGAAGTGCCGTTGGATGCGTTCTTTAAAAACTGGCACATGGCACCGAGGTTATCGAATGGTTACTATGCAGCCGATCTTATCGGGGACATATTAAGCGGTGGTGGATCTAGTCGATTATACCAATCACTGGTTAAAGAAAAACAGCTTTTTAGCAGCATCGATTGTTCGCACTGGGGCAGTATTGAACCAGGGCTTATAACTATTGAAGGCAAGCTGGTGAAAGGCGTGAAGATGGAAGATGCTGAAGCAGGTGTAATGGAAGAAGTGGAGAAGATAAAGTCTGAATTGGTTGCAGAATCGGAGCTTACCAAGGTGAAGAATAAAACCGAAAGCATGATTGCTTTTGAAGACATGACTATTATGAACAGGGCCAACAGCTTGGCCATGTATGAACTTCTGGGTGATGCAACAATGATGAACACTGAATTGCAGAAGTACCAAACAATTACAGTGGAAGATATAAAAAGGGTAAGCAACGAGATCTTTGATGAAAGTAACAGCAGTACCATGCATTACTTCAGCAAGAGCTAATTATTTTATTACAAGAGTTGAAGAAGAATTATGTTAGATAGAAAGATTGCTCCGCCAATAGTAGATGCGGTGGATTTTAAATTGCAACTGCAAAAAGCTGATGTAACAGAATTAGACAACGGTATTCCTGTATACAGTATTAGTGGCGGTGCGCAAGACGTAACAATGGTTGAGCTGGTATTTTTTGCAGGCAACAGTTACGAGAACAAGAACATTGTAGCAGGCACCACCAACTTCATGTTGAAGAATGGAACGAGCAGTAGCACCGCCTTCGAGTTAAACGAAAAGTTTGAATATTACGGCGCTTACCTTAACCGTAATTGTTACAACGAAACCGCCACTGTAACCTTACATACTTTAAACAAACATCTCAACGAGGTTCTGCCTGTTGTGGGCGAGCTTATTACCGGTTCGATTTTTCCAGAAGATGAGCTGAATATTTACAAGCAGAACCAACAGCAGCGTTTAAAAGTAAGCCTTAAGAAAAGTGAATTTGTTGCTAACCGTTTAATTGATGAATCTCTCTTTGGTTTTGATCATCCTTACGGCAGGTATACTTCTATTGAAGATTACCAGGCTCTTGAGCGTGAGCAGATGCTGGCGTTTTTTGATCAATACTACAGAAATGGCAAGTGCATCATTTTTGTTGCAGGAAACCTTCCTGCAGACATCCTTACCCAACTCAACAATGTATTCGGAAAACTGCCCCTAAATAAGCAAGCACTTCCAACTCCTCAATACGAAATAAAGCCAGGCACTGATAAAAAGAGAAGAATAGAAAACGATCCGAATGGCGTTCAAGGATCCATTCGAATTGCACGTGCATTTCCCAATCGCCTGCATCCCGATTTTATAAAAGTGCAGGTGCTCAACAATTTATTCGGTGGCTTCTTTGGCTCGCGACTGATGAGCAATATCCGCGAAGAGAAAGGTTACACGTATGGTATCCACAGCTACTTCCAAAACCACATTCAGCAAAGTGCATGGATGGTAAGTACCGAAGCAGGGAAAGATGTGTGCGAAGCAACAATTACAGAGGTTTATAAAGAGATGGCTGAACTAAGAAACGAGTTAGTTGAAGAAGAGGAATTGCAACTGGTAAGAAATTATATGATCGGCACCATCCTCGGCGATTTAGACGGTCCTTTCCAAGTCATCGCCCGTTGGAAAAATTACGTGCTAAACGGGTTAACCGACGAGTATTTCTACAAATCAATACAAACAATCAGGACAATATCTGCAGAAGAAATAAGACAGCTCGCGGAGCAATACCTGGTGCCGGAAGCGTTTTATGAATTGGTTGTTGTGTAAGAGTTTTTGGTCCGGGCTCTTTTTTTACTATTAAACATTGTTGCGTCGCACTCTTGTACAGTTTATACATAATTCAACAAAGCGTTTCTAATACTGACACTTTAAGAGTTATAACAACACTCGCAGAAAGTAACAAATCTAATACTCGCACCCTGACAAAAGTTATTGCATAAGGGACCTCAGCTGGTTGGGTGCCGAGCGCAGCGAAGGCATTCTGAAAGCAGCGAAGCGGTTTCAGAAACAAGCGGGTGGGGTCCCGTTGCAATAACAAGCCACGCGGCTTGAGCAAAAAGTGCTAGCCTTTCAAGTAAGTATCGGACAGTCATCGTCTCCGCTTCGACCCTCCCAATCTCACTTCTGCTACTATACCCACACATCAGCATAACATAAGAAAAGCTCCCCGAAGATTTACCGATAAACGTAATGCGACGCAACGATGACGCTATAAAAAACAAATGCTTGTAACCAAAAAACTACAGGAGGGAAAAAGCAATAACGGTTACCTTAGCTGAAAGCGCCACCCATGCAATTTGACAGGAAAAATTTTACGAACGATGAACTGGTAAATATTTACAAAGCACTACTGCTTCCAAGGGCAATAGAAGAAAA
>JAQBNN010000090.1 GCA_028288505.1 Segetibacter sp.
AAGCATTCCAACAAGCGGAAGGTTCAACGAGCCGGAAGTACGGAGGAACAGGCCTTGGACTTTCAATTAGTAGAGGTTTAGCTGACTTGTTAGGTGGTACTATTGAACTGGAAAGTGAACCAGGACACGGAAGTAAATTCACGTTGTACTTACCTATTGATTACAACCCCGCGCATCTTAAGAAAGAAAAGCAAAGCAGCCTGACTATTAGCCAATACGACTTAGCTGAAAATGACGAGAGCATAGCTATTCAATCAGTTCCAACAATCAAGGTTTCTGAAACAAAAGAATTAAACCTTTTGAACGAGATCATTAACGAAACAGGTGATGACAGGAACAACATACTGGGTCATGATAAAGTTTTGCTTGTTGTAGAAGATGATATGCGCTTTGCAAAAATTATGATAGAGAAAGCACATGAACTTAGCTTAAAAGTAGTGGTAGCAAAAGGATTCGGAGATGTTTTCGAACTTACAAATAAGTTCAATCCTGTAGCTGTTACGCTTGATGTAAAACTACCTGATGCAAGTGGGTGGAAGATCCTCGATCTATTTAAGAACGACTTCAACTTTAAGCACATTCCTGTTCACCTTATTTCAGGAGAAGAAAACAGGTTACTGGCCATGCAAAGAGGCGCAAGAAGCTTTAACCTGAAGCCATTGAAGAACGAAACGCTGACTGTATTGTTTAATGATATTATCTCCTTCAGCGAAAGAAAAACGAAGAACCTTCTGCTTGTTGAGGACAATGAATTAGACTCTTCCCAAATTGCAAAAATTCTTGACAACGATGGGTTAATAAATATTGAAGTAGCGCATAATGCAAAACAAGGCTTAGAACTTATCAAGAAACAACCTTTTGATTGCATTATTGTTGACTACATGCTGCCCGATGCATCGGGAATGGAGTTTATTACTGAGGTTAACAGCATCAAAAAAATGCAGTTAACACCTGTGATCGTTTATTCTGCAAAAGATTTTTCAGTAAAAGAAAAGACACAGTTAAAACAATATGCAAATCGCATTTTGTTGAAGGATGTAAAGTCTCTTGAATTGCTACTCGAGGAAACGGTAATGCACCTGCACATTAATCATAAGGACCTGCTTCCCGAAAAACGCAGGATCATTGATAACTTAAGATCAAGAGAAGATATTCTTGCAGGAAAGAATGTGCTGGTAGTTGATGACGATGTAAGAAATTTGTTCGCGCTAACAACTGCTTTCGAACGGTTCAATATAAATACGATAACTGCCGAAAGCGGTCAGGAGGCAATCAACATATTAGCAGAAAACAGGGGCATCGACATTGTTTTAATGGACATCATGATGCCGGAAATGGACGGCTATGAAACAACACAGAAAATAAGGCGAGAGCATAAAAACAGCAATCTCCCTATCATAGCAGTTACAGCAAAAGCAATGAAAGGTGACCGCGAAAAATGTATTGATGCTGGTGCATCAGATTATATAACTAAACCCTTAAAAATCGATCAGTTACTATCACTAATGCGTGTGTGGTTATATAAATAAAGAATAATGGAATTAATTAACAAGGAGAAAGCTTTCCACAAATCTGACATCAAGATTCTGGTTGTAGACGACCGGGAAGACAACCTGTTTTCTATTGAAACCATTTTGGAAAAGGATGGATATACGCTTGTGAAAGCAAACTCAGGTAGAGCTGCGTTAAAAGTTTTGTTACACCAACACGACTTTACGCTCATTCTAATGGATGTGCAGATGCCCGGGCTTAACGGCCTGGAAACTGCTACTCTTATTTCAGAGAGAGACAAGTTGAAGCATATACCTATCATCTTTATTACGGCTCATAATTACGAGGAAGAGTATATTTTTCAGGGCTATCAAATGGGTGGTGTCGATTACATTTATAAGCCGATCAATCCCGAATTATTAAGGGTAAAAGTTGGTGTGTTCGTCGAATTATACCGCAAGAACCACGAGTTGATGATGCAGGAAAAGAAACTGCTTGCAGCAAACAAAAACCTGGAAAAGGAAATTGAAGAACGAAAAATAAGGGAAGAAAAAATTAGGCTTTTGAACCAGCAGTTGGTTGAAAACAACGTCCAGTTACAAACAACCAACCAGGAACTGGACAGGTTTGCCTATGTTGCGTCTCATGACTTGCAGGAGCCGTTGCGTAAGATTGCAGTGTTCACTGATAAGTTGAACATGAAGATGAATGGCAAGCTCGACCAGGATATACAGCTTTACCTGCAGAAGATTATTAAAGCCTCTCATCGTATGCAGCAATTGGTGCACGATCTTTTAAAGTTTTCAAGACACACCAACGACGTATTCGATTTCGAGAAAACAAACCTCAACGATTTGCTCAACGATGTGTTGTCAGACATGGAGGTTGACCTGCAAAAGAAAGAGGCAAAGATCACGATCGCAAAGCTGCCTACTATTTATGCTATTCCCAGCCAGCTGCGCCAGTTGTTTCAAAACATAATCAGCAACTCACTTAAGTTTTGCAAAGACGATTGTATACCCGAGATCCATATTCAAACTGAAGCCATCAAAGGCTCCAGTGTTCCGGGTTTGGATCATAAGTTATATGAAAACACTTTTTATAAAATTTACATAAGAGACAACGGCATTGGTTTCGATGCGAAGTATGTAGAGGACATCTTCGTTGTTTTTAAACGACTCCATAGTTACCACGAGTTTGAAGGAACAGGTATTGGGTTATCTATCTGCAAAAAAATTGTTGAAAAACATAACGGCTTTATTACAGCCGACAGCAAGCTAAACGAAGGCTCCACCTTCATAATAACTTTGCCTGAAAAGGCTATGCAACTCTAAAAGAGAAATTAAAAGGGCGGTCGTTTTTAACTACCGCTCTTTTTTTGTTACCATCATTCCTCCCCTCTTCAACATCGTTGTGTCACTCACTTGTACCGCAAATCTTTATTCATCATCTGGTTCAACTTTACATCGTTATCAATTAGTATCCAACGATAAATATTACAATCAGCGTCTAACAAAAAGGTAGGTTCAAAACAATGCAGGAAAAGAATAATAGTAGCACTGCGGACGAACGGATTGCGACGCAACGATGCTTAACTGGAGTAATAATGCTGGTATCATAATGCTCACCCAGCTTTGCGTACCTTCCTTTCACTAACCACTACTCTATTTTCTTCCACAGCGTACCATCATTTCTGTCTATAACAGGAACATACATTTGTCGCAAACTATCACTATTCAAATTCACTTCATTCTTTGTTGTAATTATCCAGGGATAATTTTTGCTGTAATCAAAAGCAGCCGAAGAAGGGCTACCAGGCTGGCTTTGATAAACGGTGAGCGGTCGTTTAACCAACCCATACTTCAATTGAATAGTGGCTAAATAAAAGAGATCGAAAGTATAACAGGTGTCAGTTTTATTAGCATGAGTTAGCATTCGGGTGGCAAAAAGGTCAGCAGTCTTATCGTTGTATTCTTCACCCTTTAACAAGATACTGCTGTGCGCAAAAATTATGTGCATTAACATTATTGATAACGTAGCTGCAACAAAGGCGTACTGTCTCCACTTAACACGAACACCTACTTTAATTGCAATAAACACGAAACCAACAAAAAACAAAGCAGCATAGTTATGTGTTCGTGGTGCCACCATTTTCCGCTGAATGAGGAATGAAATGATAGGGATTAGAAAGCCAAGCAGGCACGTAAAAAAGAATACCCGGTCAACTAAAGTAAAGGTACTGCTTCGCGCTTTTTTAATTAATCCTAATCCAACAACTACTGTCACGATAAACAATATGATGCCTAGAATATTCCTTTCAAAAAAATGAAGGGCATAAACAGATTCCATAAAAATTTTAATAACGGAGATAGATGGAGTATAATCGTAACCAAAGTAAAGAACCTTAACAAAGTTGGTCCAACCACCACTAGTAATAATTACGGGCAGGTATAATATGATAGTAAAAAGGCCGCAAAGCAGTCCGCTTACAACTACATTTTTTATTAGCTTCTTATTGCCCGTTGTAATACTATAGCCAAAGTAAACACCGTATACCGCGGCAAAAGGATACATATAACTTGGAACAGTATACAGGCCCAGAACCGAAAAGATAATCAACAGCACACGGTGATAGTAAGAGTTGCTTTCAATAATTCTGCATAAAGAATAAATTGACAAACCGGTAAATAAAAACACAAGGCAATAACCTCTTGCAAATACAGCATATGCTGTAACCGGTAACATAAAAACAAACATAACTACTCCAAGTGCAGCTTGCACTGCCTTAAGAAATAACAGCAACAATTTAAAAAGAACAAAACATGTAGCAACAACTGCAATAAGCGCAGGAAGCCTGAAAGCGATTTCGGGTTTTAAAGGCAAGAAGGAAAAAGGATAGGAGAATAATGAAAAGAGAATATGGTTGTTGGGATACGGGTAAAAGGTAACAGCAGCAACAGGACCCGGCAAAACGAAGCTGCGTATGGTGTAAGCCTCGTCATGTATAAATGGAAGATGGGTTATGTACCATAGGCTTTGTACGATAAGATAAATTACCACGAAAGAAAAGATTGCCTTAGCCGGTGCGTCAATATCTTTTAAAATAGCAACGAATGATCTATAACTCTCACTTACTCTCACTGTTACTCTTCGTATAAAAAGGCTTAATGCTTTTGAATAGTAAAGAGCAGCAGCGAGTAAGATAGTAATTACAAAGCCAACACCATACACCAGCCTTTGAATAAGAATAAAACGACCTTCAGGAAACGTGTTTCTTATAGCTTCTAGCCGTTGCTTTTTATTAAGAAGTTCTGCAGCAAACTCAGTAAAGTAATTATAGCCTTTACTAACAGGAATAATGAGAAATGTAAAATAGGCAGCTAAAACAGCTATGGAAAAAATAATAAGTAAAAACCTTGTCTTAACCATTAGCGAGAAGTGTTTAACGCAATAATAAACATAACTCTACTTGTGCACTACAATTTTCGTATTGCTGCATACTTAATCATACAGTACAAGAGTGCGACGCAACGATGATTAATAGTAGTACTAAAGTTGGTACAAAAAACTTCTCTTATAATTTTTAATAGGTGTACACGGCGTATCCCCACGGCTCTATCATCCACTGCTTGTTAGTTAGTACTTCCTTTGTTCCCATGAAAACATTATGAGGATTGCCATAAAGACTAGCATCGCCAAGTACTACAGGTTGTTGTGTTGCGGAAAGATTTAAAATAACAAGCACCTTCTTTCCGGCCTTTTCCCTCACGTATGCATATAAAGCTTTGTCGTCGCCTACAGTAACTTTCCTGCTTGTAGCATCAGCAGCTAAGGCTGCGTTATTTTTACGAAGATTGAGTAAGGTTTTATAAAAAGCAGCTCTTTCAAATTTTGTGAAAGCAATGGGATCTTTCTCGAAAAATTTAAGGGCACGAAGTACCGGCACTTCCTGGCCACTATAAATAAGGGGAACGCTACGTGCCATTGTTTGCGATAAAACAACAAAAGGCGCATGCACCGCTCCAGGCATTGTGCCATAGTCGGCGTTGTTCCAACTGTTCTCATCGTGGTTGCTTGTAAAATACATTTGCATTGCGCGGGGAGATAAGAGCGTATCTAAAACACTATTAATTGTATCAAGAGCTCTAGCATTCCTTTTGCCTGCGGCAACATCTATAGTAGCGTGAAAAAAGCGCCATGGATAACTCATATCAAAGCCTACCTCGTGTACCCATTTATCTTCTGATTCCGCTAGCATTAAAACATTCTCCACCCGCTTTAATTCTGGAACACATCTTTTCCAAAAGTCTGTTCTTACACCATGTGCATGGTCTACTCTGTATCCATCTATATCTGTTTCTGTTATCCAAAACTTCATAGCATTGATCATGCTATCCTGCAGAACTCGGTTGGAGAAGTCAAGCTTTTTAACGTCAGTCCAATCGTAAGGAGATATAAAGTTGCCAGCGCTGTCTTTTGCATAAAAATCAGGATGCTGTGTTAGCCACCGGTGATCAGCTCCTGTATGATTAGGAACCCAGTCAATAATAACTTTCATACCTTTTCTATGGATGGTGTTCACCAGGTTTTTCCAATCCTGCATGGTACCAAATTCGGGATTAACAGCTGTATAATCAGACACGGCATAATAACTACCTAACGGGCCTTTTCTATCCTTCACACTAATTGGGTTAATAGGCATAAACCAAAGCGTTTGCACGCCCATATCCTTCAACCTGTCAAGATGGGCAGCAAAAGCATTGAAAGTGCCTTCATTAGTGTATTGCCTGATGTTAACCTCGTAAATATTTCCTTGCAATATCCACGAAGGATGAGCCGTGTTGGTTTGAGTGGTGGTACTTGCAGATTTTTGACTTGTGCAGGAATGTAGTAACAATAATAAAATAGGAACAACAAAAAGTTGTTTTAGTTTCATATAACAAGATTTGAAACAAAAATATAGAATAATATGTAAATTTTACACGAAGTAAAATTGCTGCTGTTATTTGTACCTTGCCCCCCATAAATTGCAATATGGAAACCAAATCAATGTATTATGGCGACTACCTTTCGCTTGAAAAAATTCTTACTGCTCAACAACCCAAAAGCTTTGAGGAACATAACGAACCTGCACACGATGAAATGCTGTTCATCATTATTCACCAGGCATCGGAATTATGGTTTAAGCAAATTCTTTTCGAGCTCGATTTTATCATCAACGTTTTTAAAAAGGAGAAGATCAACGACAATTCCGAAGATCTTAATCTTGTTCGCCATCGCCTCAACAGGATTATTAAGATTAACGAATTACTGAACCAACAGGTAGGTATTCTTGATACGATGACGCCTTTAGATTTCCTTGAGTTCAGGAACTTGCTAGCTCCTTCATCAGGATTTCAAAGTGTTCAGTTCAGGCTAATTGAAGCAAGGCTTGGTTTACAATTGCAAAAACGCCACGAGTTCGATTATTATAAAAGAACAAATGAAGGTGGATTCAACCCAAATGATTACGAAGCAATAAACAAGGTAGAAAATGACCAGACCTTATTGCAGCTCATAAACCAGTGGCTCGAGCGAATGCCATTTTTCGAAATGAAGTATTGGACTTCTTTTGAAGGAGAAAAAAGTGAAGACGAAAGCCTCCACCCCTTCTGGCATACTTACAGGAGCATTTATAAAAAAAGCCTGACCGAAAGAGAGCAAAACAAGTTGCCCTATTTCGACTACATATTTTTTAAAAAGCAGGCCGAGGGATACAGCGAAGAACAACTTCAAATACTGCAAACCGATCTTTCTCCTGCAGCCATGAAAGCAGCGTTGTTCATTATGTTGTATCGTGATTTTCCCGTGTTTCAAACTTCTTATCAAATCTTAGATGCCCTGATTGAGATTGACCACATGATGAGTAATTGGCGGCACAAGCATTTTATTATGGTCAGGCGAATGATTGGTATGAGAAGCGGTACCGGCAACACTTCCGGCTCTGGTTACCTGGAAGGAGCTATGAATAAGCACTATGTTTTTAGAGACCTTGCAAGCCTGAGTACGTACTTAATTGAAAGAAGAAATTTACCTAAACTACCCCACCAGCTTATTCAACAGCTAAGCTTCACAGGGATTGGTTAATGAAAAATGTAAGATGTAGAAATTGGAATGATTCTTTTTGGGTAACAAGCTCTTTCACTTTAATCATCATCGTTGTGTCACTCACTTGTACTTTTAGTT
>JAQBNN010000092.1 GCA_028288505.1 Segetibacter sp.
CTAAGCAAACTACAGGTCAGCCTCAGACAACAAGCACAACAAACAATACCGGTGAAAAAGCAGATCAGGTGTTTGATGTAAATGCAGAGGATTTGTTGAAGGACTACATGAAATGGTATACCTACACTTACTACAATGTTCGTTTAGCACAAGACTTTATTGGGCTTGATGTTGATTCAAGTGTTGCAGATAAAAGCACGTTCTTATACAGGCTTTCCACGGGTACTTTTATTCCAGTAAAGATTATGACGAGGAATAACATGCCGGTTTATAAACTATACAAACCCTACAAGACTAACGAAGAGATTAAGAATACCATTAAGCAAATGGCTGCAGAGGAAATCGCTCACTATAAAATGGAAGGGCAGCAACTACCTGATTATAATTTTACAGACTTGAATGGTAAAATCTATAACAAGTCAACGACAAGAGGGAAGTTAGTAGTTATTAAATGTTGGTTTATACGATGCGTAGCATGTGTAAAAGAATTTCCTGAACTAAACAAACTTGTAGATGAATATAAAGACAGGAGCGATATACTATTCGTAAGCTTAGCCACAGATTCTAAAGAAGACTTACAAGCGTTCCTAAAGAAAAAACAATTCAACTATGCAGTAGTTCCGTCGAAGGAAAAATACATGCTGGAGGAACTCAACATTACTTCGTACCCTACACATATTTTAGTTGATAAAGAGGGCAAAATTGTAAAGGTTGTTAATGCTATAGAAGACCTAGCCCCATTTATAAAAAGGCAAACAGGAAAGGAGCATATTTAATTTATGGATTAATGAGAAAGTGAAGGCGCCATAATTTTGAAGGCGATTGATGCTATGAAAAACTACCTGTGAACCGAGCGTGGCAACGATGATAAATAGTAGCACAAATGATGACTACCAAATTTTTAAAAACCAAAGCAAGGCTTTTAAAACAATCTCAACTGCACACCTTTTTTAACTGACTTTGGAGGTTTGGCATCACCAAAAACGGTCTTGCCACCATACTTCCAGCTATCTTCTCTTTCCTTCTCGATAAGCTGGTTAAAGTTGTTGTTAGGTACGAAGTCTTTCTCGGCGCGTGCAGCAATTGTATGCAATGCTTTTAAGGCTTGCTGCTTGTCGCTGTTGCCAAGTTTTGCTTTGTTTACAGCAGTTTGTAAAGTACTTATAGTTTCATCATATACATTAATCGGAACAGGGAAAGGATGACCGTCTTTACCTCCATGTGCAAACGAAAACCTTGCAGGATCTTTAAACCTCGATGGAGTACCATGGATAACTTCGCTCACCAAAGCAAGCGACTGAACCGTCCGCGGTCCTACGCCTTGCAACAGCAGTAACTCCTCGAAGTTTTGCAGGTTGTTTTCGTGCGCCATCCATAATATACTTCCCAGTCTTTTCAAGTCCACATCTTCCGCCCTTACATCGTGATGATTAGGCATGATAAGTTGTTGGAATTCCTGCATCATCAACTCCGGCTTTTCAATAGTTAGTTGCAACATGCCTTGCCTTGAAGGCTTTGCTTCAGCAGCTGTAAGGTTAAGCATTGGGCCAATATTAATACCGCAAACACCCGTATGAGGCTCCTCTACAAACGATGCGAGGCCGGCGGAGTGCCAATGGTACCGCCGCGCTGTTTTATTACCAGGATGCATGCCTTGTTGCACAACCGTCCATTCACCATTGCTGCCAACAATAAAGTTGTGCGTATACAATTGAAAGCCATCTTGCACGGCGGTATTATCAACCTTTGCGCTAAGCTTACTACAACGCACCAGTTCGTCGCCGTTTAATCCTGTTGTACCAGCTATTTTTAATAGTTCGGCCGGAGCTTGTTTAGAGTGTTTGCCCTTTCCGCCGGTTATGTAAATACCTAGTTCTTTTGAGTGTGGATTAATGGCCCTTTTTAAAGCGCCCATTACCGATGTGGTTATGCCTGACGAATGCCAGTCCATACCCATTACTGCCCCAAAGCTTTGAAACCAAAAAGGATCACTGAGTCGCCTTAAAATTTCCTGCTGGCCATATTCAGTAGCAATAGATTCAGTTATGGCTAGTCCAAGCTTCGCCATACGTTCTGCCAGCCATTGGGGAACATAGCCATAGTGTAAAGGAAGATCAGCCGAACCAGACCGTTTCATGTATTGCGAATGTAGCAGTTGTTCCTGCAATAAAATCCTAAACAGGTACAACCACTTCTGCAGAAAAGTAAAGCAGCCTAAAATGCGCTGGCTGAAGGAGCCGGGACTTTATCAAGAAGCTTCTTTTTCTTCTGGCCTTTTATTATTTGTGAAATAATAACTGAGCTAAATACTAGCGTGCTGAAAAGCATGAATACATTTTTCATAATTATTTCTTTGTAGCAATACGTATTGCAAAACAGTGGCCATGCTTTTACTTAAAACATTGTGTAGAATTAGCAATAAAAACAAAAAATGCTGCACGAAGCAGCATTATTCAAACGGTAATCGTTCATAGGTTATAAACGGCCATACACGTTAAACTTATTGTGATCAATTCAATCGCAGTAAAAAATAGCTCCTAAAAGGAAAGTCATTCAGGCTTTTTTTGCTATTCCCTCTGCTGAAAACACTTTCTGTTTTTCAGCAAAAATCACTTTCGCGCATTAAAAGGATCCGCACAAATTCTTCATATTGGATATTGACGGGAGTGGTATTACAAATTGCAGGCCGCAAAAAATAAGTACCGGTTAAAAGCCATTTATAAAGGGGAAATGGCGGAGTGCCACGTTTACTTTAGCTTATTCTTAATTAAGTAAAAATGGTTAGAAGTCAGCAGAGATCCATAGTTGGTTACCGATGTAAATATACGAATTAGTAGAAAGACTTTGGTTGTGGGCATTTGTTCTTCTTTCAGCATCGTTGTGTCACTCACTTGTACTTTTAGTTTTCTAGTCACCTTTCGTGAGAACAATTAAAATGCTTGGGAAAGGTCCTTAGCGTTGGGATTTGTACCGGCTTCGTATGGTTTTTGTTTTACTAAAAGAAAAAAGGTTATGAAAGCTACATTGATTGTGTTTTTTGTTTGTCTGGGAATACTTTCTGAAGCGCAAACGACAACCAGGAAAAAGAGTGAAATTAAAAAGCAAGTAACAAGTACTTCAAGAAGGACTAATACAAGAACTATAAAAAAGCATGCTCCACCTGTTTTAAAAAGAGTTGATAGCGCCGGTACAACTACACAAAAAATACAACCACGCCCATCAATAACTGAAAGCAGGTTAAATGGTAACCGGAATAATAATTCCGGTGCTAATCAAAACGCTACCACTCCTTTTGCAGGAGGGATACATGCAGCACCAACTGCCGGCGAAAGGTTTGATACACTTAAGAACACCACTACAAATACTGTTAGTGCTGAAGCGGTAACGGTTGCAGGTGGAAATGATACCACTTTTAATATCAACTCAATAAACCAAAATGGGGTTACTACAACTTCCGGTGCAGTTGATCGTTCAGGGCAATCGCAGTTTGGCCAAACTAATTGGGGCAGAAACAACCGTAATACCATTGGTGAAAGCCAGTGGACTGTACCTCCTCCAATAACTGCCACTTTCAATAAAGAGTTTCCGGCAGTAAACGGCCAGTGGAGCAGGAGTGTAACCGATACATCAACTTACGCAGTTCGTTACCAGCAGGGAGCACAATGGGTAACTTCTACTTATAACGCCACTGGTCAACGGCTTGATATGCGAACAGAAATACCTTTACTACAAGCACCAAGACCAGTATCCGTTTTTACAGCTAAACAGCCACAAGGTTTTCAAATAAGCAGCATATCAAAATTGCAGATACAGGGAAGGCCCGATGTATTTGAAATAAGAAGTGGTAACGGAAGAACCTACTATATTAATAATGATGGGATAGAGGTGAAGTTTTAAAAATGCTGCCATACTTAACGAGAAAATACCTGTGAAACTGTAGATGCCATATGTATGCCGATGAAGTGATTGCGACGCAACGATGATGCTATGAAAAGATATGCTGGTATTAAAATTTGTACTTAAGGTATGGAGCATAAAAGGCTTTATACTTTCACGGCTGGGCTTATAATGTTTACTTTTTTAGTCATCAGTTCTGTTAAGGCAATTTGTTCTAATAGTATTCGGCAAGGCTCGTTATTCTTGTTGTATTCCCACTTAATAAGACTCATCGTTCCGTTGTCAATCTCGATGCCTGTAATATCGCCATCGTCGAAACAACAGCAACCGCTATTAAAGTAATTAGGCTTATAAGCAGTGAAGTCAGGAATGGTTTGTCCTTCTAATTTTCTTCGCACAATCTCTGCCTGTAATTCTTTTATTGTTGCTTCATCCTTCTGCTCTCTTGCAAGGCTCAACTTGCGGTATAATCTTTCTAAAAGCGTAAGTGATTCAAAAACCGGTTGGTGTGTATGACCTGTAATTAACAGCATGTTTTCCTGTTGCGAAACCCACTCGTACATAAACCGGTTGTGGTCTGTTTTTAAATGATCCTCGTATGCCGGCGTGTTAGGGCTAATAGCAAGATAAGCTTGCATAGGCGCCCAAACATTTGCCACGAACCATTTGCTAAACCAGTTGCCATCGCTTACAGCATCGCCCTGGTGGCCGTGGGTCAAAAAAATTTCAAGAGGTGTTTCCTGTACCATTGTTTTTAAAATGACACCTTCATACACTTTAATCTTTTCGCCATAAATTTTCTGCAGTTCAAAAGGTGCTAACGGGTTATTATCCCAATCAAGATCGTGGTTGCCAAACACTTTTATGAACCGTTTTTTTTGTAGGAACAGCTTTTCTTTTTCAAACGTAGCTGTGTTGTGTTTTTTAACTGATACAAGCCTGTTCTCCCAAAGCTCCTCGCAATCGCCGAGCGAAATGTAGTTGAAATTGTTGTTGTAGTAATAGTCTAACGCGGCCAGGTAATTTCTTTCTGCAATGGCAAAATCATCAGCACCATTCCTTGCTCCTTTATGCTGGTCGCTCAGTATAATAAAGCGATCAATATTCACAGCAAAATTTAGCATTGGCCCGCGGGTGCCGGGTTCATCTTTTATCTTTTTATTCAGGTCAAATAATGCCTTATGTATTTTTTCTTTATCAGGTCTTGATGAATATTTATCGGCCCATCTCTTAACCGGTTCACGTAATATTTTTTGAATGAATTTCCTCATCTCTGTTGAAAGGTAAAACTTACTGCACAATCTATACCCGCTACAATTTGTAAGTTATTTTTTGGGGACGAGCATTTGTAATTCTATGAACCATTGTTGCGTCGCACACTTCAACGGCGTTACCAAGATGAACAGGTAGCGCCTTGATTATATTCATCTTCTGATTATTTAACGAGTAGGTTCAACTTCTCTAAAAGCCACAACTACGAAACCAAGCATAGATCGTTCCACCTTGTAGTATATTTTTGCGATAGCAACTCCTGTTTCATCTTCCAAGGTCGTTGTATTCCTGATGAAGCGAACTTCACTATCTCGTTGCGCATGCTGAAATTGATGTTGTCAACCTTGTTCATTAAAGATCGTTGTTCGTTAGTAGCTGGTGGGGTAAATAAATTAGCCTGGAGGGATGAGACAGGAACAAGCTTACTAAATATTACACCGGCCTTTTCGTAAATAAATCCCGGTTTATAAAGCTGCTCTAATAATTCAATGGCAGGTTTAATTAAATCGTTGGTGTTACTGCTAGCTACAGGTAAATTAATGTCGAGATTAATAGGTTCGTTGGGTTTATAAATATCGCCCCTGTTCAATGCCTTTTCAATAACAAATACAGTCATTTTTTTAGCTGCACTGTTTTGCCTTCTTAGCTTTTCTGCTGCACGGCTTACGTACATTGCTACCGCTTCCTTCATCTGCGCCAGATCAGTTAACGGGTGACCAAAGCGCCTTGTGCATGAAACCATCTTTTTAGTTGTTAGCGGTTCATCTAAACCTATTGCATCAACACCATTCAACTCTTTTATTAATCGTACCCCAACTACTCCACCAAGATGTTGCCGTGCCCATTCTTCAGGCATTTGTTTTAAGTCGTATGCTGTTTTTACTGCGAACTTTTCAAGCTTATTCGCATTTTGTTTACCTACGCCCCATACTTCGTCAACTGGTGTTCGTTTAAGTGCTGCGTTTACTTTGCCTCCAGTATCAAGAAGAAGCATGCATTTGCTTTTTTCTTTGTTGCCTTTTGCCAGGTAGTTGCCAATTTTCGCTAATGTTTTTGTTGGTGCTACACCAATAGAAACAGGTATGCCTGTCCATTGGAAAATTCGTTCTTTCAATTCTTTTACTGTTGCACTTAAATCGCGTGGCGGTACCTGGGAAAGATCAACAAAGGCCTCGTCCACGGAGTAGACCTCAACACAATTTGCGGGTAACATACTTTGCATTGTTTCCATCACCCGCTTACTTAAGTCCCCGTATAAATTATAGTTAGATGAGAAGGCAGTAATGCCATGTTCTTTTAATAACGGCTTACTCAGGAAATAAGCCTGCGCCATTTTTATACCCAACCTTTTAGATTCATCGCTGCGGGAAATAATACAGCCGTCGTTGTTGCTTAATACAACAAGAGGTGTTGTTTTTAAGTGCGGTTGAAAAAGTCTTTCACACGAGCAATAAAAATTGTTACAGTCCACTATTGCTTTCATATCTACACCCTGCAGTTTGTATATTATCTGCTGATTTTAGCGGAAGAGCATTGCTGCCTTAGTCTAACAGTTACTCTCTTATTCATGGCATAGTTCCCAAATCGGCTTTAAAACAAAGCACCTTGTGTTGTTACAACCGGCATGTTTAAAAATTCGAAACGTTGTACTGGTTGGTAACTTTTCATTCCCTCAGGCCTTCGCAGCAGTAACATATCTTTCGCAATAAACCTTCCTGTAAAATGTTTGTGGCTGTATTCTAACCAACCTTTTTCATATTGCCAGGGCAATAATTGGCGCGCAATTGTTAACTGTGGATTGTCTACAAAGTGAGGCTTAACATCTTTTGTCTTCATTAATGGTTGAGCTGGTTTCAAGCTCTTTACCAACATTTGTATAGCTACTTTAGTATCTATATTTATGTAAATACTGTGAGATGGAAAACTGCCAAAATCTTTTAGCTCCACTTTAAAGGCTGGCATAGCCATAGCAATCATTTTTAAGCGATTTACTATTCGCTCTTCCATCATTTGTATTTGGCTAAACTTTACTAAAGTGACCTGCGGCTTACCCCACTTAGCGGATGGTGCTTCAAACTTTTCAGCAAATTCTTCTTTTACCTTCATTACCTTATTCTGCAGTTCTTCATGCGGCTTTAGTACTATCAAGTATTCACAAACACGGTAGCCGGGAAGAGACGATAACTCGTTTGTCATAGCGCAAGCTTTATTAGTTAATTTAATAGGGTGTTGATAAAAGGTTTATACCCGGCTGAAGGCGAAAGACATGCACCTTTTTGCATTCATCATATTGGCTGCTTCTTCTTAAGAGTACCAATTCGCTCACTATAAACTTTTCGTGAAAGGTCTTTTGCGAATATTCCATCATCGCCTTTAAATAATCGGTTTCTGGCAGCCTTCTCGCAATAGTTAAATGCGGATTTGATACTAGCCTAACGGGCGGGCACGAGCACGAGCTTACATAATTGCTTATCACTTTAAGTTCGGTGTTAATTTGCTTAAAAGGCTCAGGATTCTGGATGCGTAGATAAATAGTATGCGGAGGAACTCCACTGTAGTTGTTAAAGGCTACTTCAAAACTACGCTGCATACTAAAGATTCGTTCCATATAACGGATTACGGTTTCTTCCATTGGTTCTCTCGCCAGGAAGTTAGCAACGGTAATGTGGGGTTGTGTTTTTACCGTAATCTTTTCATGATAGCTTTTAGTTAAGCTTTCCTTTTCCTTTTTTATTTTTTCGTTTACCGGAGACCCGGGCTGAACCACAAGCAAATACTCATATAATCCAACCTCTGGAGGGCTTGCTTCTAACTTTTCCATACCTGATGTTTTAGATAATAAAATTAGTATTTTTTTGCTAAAAATATTAGCTTCATTCCTATCGCGCAGGCTTTTGAGTTGTTAAATGCAACCGAAGCAGTAAGACTTAGTCCTTGCATTGTACTTTAACAAAGTACCACGTGCAACACTCTTTTACTAATTGCGAGCCGGTCTATAACTCTCTAAAACATACTCATCTGTTGGCCCGGTCGTTTAAACTGGCTGCAGTCGAGGTCTAACCTTTCGTGGTTTAATCCATACTTGCGGGTGTATTTCCGGTATTGCATTGCTACCACCTCTGCTAGGTTTCCTGATCCGCGCATTCGTCGTCCCCATTCGCTGTCGTTTACTTTACCTCCATGACTGGCTTCTATCATATGCCACACTTTGTCTGCACGGTCTGGGAAGTTCTTATACAGCCAGTCGTGAAAGAGTAGTTTGATAGCACCGTTTAAACGAATAAAAGTATAGGCAGAAAATTGTGCACCTGCTTCGCTGGCTGCTTTAAGAATATCATGCATCTCATGCTCGTTCAACCCCGGGATCATTGGGCCGATCATCACACCCATTCTTACACCTGCTTTGCTCATTTCTTCAATAAGGCGTATGCGTTGTTTGCCTGTTGTTGTCCTGGGTTCCATTACGCGGCGCAGCTCTTCATTAAAACTGGTGACTGACACCAATACCGAAACAAGGTTCTTCTTAGCCATCTCCTGTAGCAGGTCTTTATCTCGCAGCATGCCTGCGTTTTTGGTAATCAATCCAACTGGTTGGTTAAACTCGTTACATATTTCAAGCAGTTGGCGGGTTAGCCGAAACTTTTGCTCCGCGGGCTGGTAACAATCGGTATTCCCGCTTAACCCAATAGGTACACATTCCCACTTGGGGTTCAGTAAAAACTTACGCAGCAGGTCAGGTGCGTTTTTCTTTACTATGATCTTTCGTTCAAAGTCGAGGCCGGCACTATAACCCCAGTATTCAAAGGAGTTGCGGGCATAGCAATAAATGCAGCCATGTTCGCAGCCCTGGTAAGGGTTCATGCTATAAAACATGCCTACATCAGGGCTTTCAACTTTGTTTACAATGCCTTTTGCATTGTCTTCAAAGTATTGCGTCGCTTCATTTTTTTCCGTCCAGTCGTCTATGCCTTCTGCATGTTCTTTTACACGGTAGTTCTTTAAAAACTTGTTTTGCGTGTTGATCTGTGCACCCCTGCCCTTCACGTATTCGTTAACTGGTTCCTGGATATTTTCTTGTGTTATTAAAGGTTTGTTGCTTTTCATATCCATTATTTTAATGGCACGTCACTTTTCTCTACCGGAAGCACTTGGCAAATAGTAGTAGGTTGTTCAGTTGCTTGCTGCGGTACAAGAGTGCGACGCAACAATGCTTCATCCTTATTACTGCAGCTGGGAACAAAAAAAACTACCAGCGCTTTGGCAACGTGTTATTGATTGGTTTGCAAGTGCATAATTTATACAGTATGAATTACATAAGTTACCACGCCCCACACGCTAAAGTCGGCAAAAGGGTCTACATCAATGGGAGCCAGCTTTGTTGTTTCAGGTACAAGTCTTGTTCTATTGAAACCTTTTTCCAACCTGCGAACGAGCATTTCTCCATTTAAAACGGCTACCACTACTTTACCGTTTACGTTGGTTATGCTGCGGTCTACTATCAATACATCCTGATTAAAAATGCCTGCGCCTGTCATCGCCTCACCATTCATGCGAAAGAAAAATGTGGCAGGTTTGTTACGGATCAATTGTTCGTTCAGGTCAATACCTCGCTCCATGTATTCGTCGGTAGGGGTACTAAAGCCGGTAGCGTTGGCGCGGTGAACATCCTGTTGTGTAAAGTCTTTTGTGCCTTTATAAATGCTGTTGAAAATTTCGGGTTCCATATGATTAATAATGTTTGTAATACTAAAATATTTAGCAAAACCATGCCAAAAAAAACAACCTTAATAAGTTGTTGTAGTGTTTTTTATAGACTTTCCTGCACCTTAACCTCCAACACCGCCTACTTAAAACACCCGGGCAAATATAAGTATTTTGAACAGCAGGAGTCTGTAAATATTCCTGATTAATACTTTTAATGCCTTTTTTGAAGCAGGCACTCGTGCTACTATTAAGCATCGTTGTGTCACTCACTTGTACTGTTAGTATTCTGCTCAGCGGGGGAAATAGTCCTTTCTCTTTCCATCTGATTATTACACTTTTTTGTCGCCGGGTTATGGGGATAGGCATTCTCGAAATTGGCTATTTCTCGTATCAAATTCTAAATACTTATTTTCAAGTCTAATTAAGATTGCATGAACCGTTACTACTCTCTGGATGTATTTCGTGGTGCCACTGTGGCCCTCATGATTCTTGTAAACAACCCGGGAAGTTGGGGGCACATCTATTCGCCATTGGAGCATGCAACGTGGCACGGCGCTACACCTACTGATCTTGTTTTTCCTTTTTTCCTTTTTGCTGTAGGAAACGCAATGGCATTTGTAATGCCACGACTAAGAGAGGCAGGCAACCAAACATTTTTATACAAAGTAACTAAAAGAGCGCTGCTCATATTTGCCATCGGCCTGTTCCTAAACTGGAACCCCTTCGTTATATGGAAAGATAATATGTTAGTGGGTAAACGGTGGGAAAACGTGAGGATCTTTGGCGTACTGCAGCGTATAGCCGTTGCCTATTTTTTTGCTTCGCTGTTGGTTTATTACCTGAAGCCAAAAGCGCTTATTATAACGTCGGCAATCATACTTGTAAGCTATTGGCTCTTGTGTTACCTGCTCGGTGCACCTGGCGATCCTTATAGTTTACCCGGCTACTTTGGAACTGAGCTAGACAAATCGATACTAGGGGTTAGTCACATGTACAAAGGTGAAGGCGTGCCCTTCGATCCTGAAGGGATTGCAAGCGCCATAGAGGCTATTGTGCAGGTTATCATCGGCTACTTAACCGGCAAGTACATACGCGAAAAGGGCAAAACAAGCATTGAAGTTGCGGACAACAAGCCGATAGAAAAGGTTTCTTATGAAATGCTTAGTCACTTGTTTATCACTGGTAGCTTACTAGTTTTCTTTGGCTTTGCCTGGGACCTTGTATTCCCAATTAATAAAAAGATCTGGACAAGCAGCTATGTACTGTACACCTCTGGACTTGCCATTATGGTACTTGGCCTGTTGATCTATTTGCTTGAATTCAAAAACGCTAAAGGTGCTTGGAGCCGTTTCTTTGATGTGTTCGGGAAGAACCCTTTATTCATTTTTGTACTAAGCGGTTTCTTACCTCGTATACTTGCCCTGGTGCGCTGGGTAGAAAAATATGATGACCATGGAAAACCTGTTTACACTACGCCATTTCCCTGGTTTTATAATCACATTTGCAAACCTTTTTTCGAAGAGCCAAGAGCAGGCAGCTTATTTTATGCTATTTGTATCGTTGCCTTCTATTGGTTTATAGCTTACTTGCTTAACAAGAAGAAGATTTACTTAAAGGTGTAAAGTAAGTAAGCAGGAAGTTGTAAGCTATTGCGAAGGTACTTCGCGAAGAACTCTTCGTACTTCGTGCTCCTTTGAGTCTTCGTGTCTTTGTAGCTACGCCTTCAATCCTTCATCCCTCAATCCTTCCACAACGCTTCTGCTTTCGAAATACTTTCCGGCTTACCTACATCCAGGAACCTGGTGCCGGTGTGGTCGTACCCTTTTATCTCATGCTCCTGCATTAGGTCAAGGTATACATCAACCATAGAAAACTTGCCTTGTAGGGTAATTAAGGAAAAAATAGCAGGGCTTATTATATGAATACCGCTAAAGGCTTTCTGCTTTTTGTTTTTACTACCAGGCTGTGTTGCAGGTTTCTCTTCTCCTGTCTTTATGTTCCTCCAACCGCATAAAGTATCTTCTTCATCAAACAGGAAATAGCGGGAGGTTTGCCTGTCGCTTACTGCTAATGTTGCTAAAGGGTTGTGGGTATCGTGGTATTCAAAAACGGCATCCAAATCAAGGTCAGTTAGAATATCAACATTCATTAAAACGAAGGGATCGCTATCAGTTAATAGAGGAGCAGCCTTTATAAGCCCACCACCGGTTTCAAGCACAGCATCAGTCTCATCGCTGATTACAATTGCACTTCCCCAGCCTTTATTCTTTTCTAAAGCAGCAACAATCTGGTCAGCAAAATGATGAACGTTTACAACAACTTCTTTTATACCAAATTGTTGCAGGTACTCTATGTTTCGTTGTAGTAAGCTTTTGCCATTTACTAAAGCAAGCGCTTTGGGATGTTGGTCTGTCCATGGCTTCAGTCTTGTTCCAAGACCTGCCGCTAATATCATTGCTCTCATGGGAATTCAAAATGTAAAATGAAAAATGCAAAATGTAGAACGTGGCAGGCAGCGTCTTGTTATTAAAGCTGGCTGCAAGTTGAACTGAAAGTACAAGTGAGTGACACAACGATGCCGGGATAAATTACTAATGCCGGCAACCAAATAAATAACACAATTTAAGTAGGTATGAGTTAAAAAGTAACACTACTACGCACCACTTTCTTCACCCTTTAGGGCCGGGGCATTCACCCAGTTCTTTGCATCCTGCACCATGTGACTTACCTCTGTTTTTACACCGAACTTATTCTTTAAATGTCTTGCTAATGCATCAGCAGCGTATACACTTCTGTGTTGGCCACCTGTACAACCGAAGCCTACCATAAGGCTTGCAAAACCTCGCTTAATATAATCTTCAACAGCTATGTCAACAATAGAAAAGGCGCTGTTTAAAAAGTCGGTCATCTTGGTGCGTTGCTCAAGAAAATCCTTCACTTCTTTGTCGCGACCAGTTAGTTGTTTATACTCATCGAAACGACCAGGATTTAGGATACCACGCATATCGAATAAGAAGCCGCCGCCATTTTCGGTCTCATCTACAGGGCAGCTTTTTTTATACGAAAAGCTACTGATTTTTACAACCAATGGCGTGTTCTCATCTGCACGCACTGTTTCAAACCTTTCCACTATTTCATCGGCAACAATAAGCTTTAACAGCCTGTCGAACTCTGGTGTAATAATGTCAATCTTTTTGTTTTCTATAAAGAACTTAAGGTTGCGCAAGGCCAAAGGAATACTACTTAAAAAATGTGCCTTCCTTTCGAATAACCCCCTGAAACCATATGCACCTAAAACCTGTAATAAACGTATAAGGACATAGCCGTTGTATTGGCTATTAAATTCAGTACGATCGATTTTGTTTTTTAGTAATTGCTCTACTTCAGCAATGTAGCCGTCGAGTAGTTTATCTTTCCACTCTTCGCTTAGGTTGGCTTTTGCCTGCCACAAAAGCGATGCAACGTCGTATTGCAAAGCGCCTTTCATTCCGCCTTGGTAATCTATAAAATGAACCTTATCATTACTTACAATAACATTGCGGCTTTGGAAGTCGCGAAACAAAAAATACTTGTGCTCGGTATCGCCTAAGTAGTTGCTCAGGATTTCGAAATCATCAAGCATTGCCTGCTTATCGTAAGGCGTTTTAAGTGTATCAAGAAAGTAGTATTTAAAGTAAAGCAGGTCGCTCATGATGGCTTGCTTACCAAACTCTTTTGCGGTTAGGCACCAGTTATAATCAAGCCCTTTGTCGCCTTCAATTTGCACCTTTGCCAACTGCTGCAATGTCTGTTGGTATAAGCCAAAAGTATACTCGTTATGTCCATGCCTTTCCAGTTGTTCCAACAAGCTTTCTTCTCCCAGGTCTTCTTGTATGTAAATCGTTTTGTCATCGTTGGTAGCATAGATGGCAGGCATAGGTAAACCAGTTTTTAAAAAATGATCAGAGAAGTAAATAAAGGTGGCATTCTCCTTTATATTAAGATTAAACGTGGCAATGCACGTTGTTTCGTTTTTGTAGATCCTGAAATAAATCCTGTCGCTACCGGATTGAGGAAGTTTCTCAATCCGGTCTGCTTGCGCACCGGAATAAGATTTAAATAATTCACCTATCTCCGTAACGATCGCTTCCATAGGCCATTTTATTGAGGGGCAGTAAATGTATAATAAATTGCGAGAAACGCATTTATTTTGGAGTGTATAAACTTTTAGAAAAGGAAGTATGAAAATAATGGGCCAAGGCAGTAGGATAAGAATGTAACGGCCGTTGCGTTGCACTCTTGTACTTTTGGTACATTAAGCAACAAAAGATTATGTAGAAACTAAAACTTTATGCAAATAATTTTTACTTCTTGCTAATACCGCTACAATCACTTTTTGAAAATGCCTTTGCTGAATACAGAAACAAAAAGTACAAGTGAGTGACACAACGAGGCTTAATAGTAGTACTTAGGCTAAGTACAAAAAGACCTTTTACATAAGCAACTGTTATTATCCATCATTTGTAAGTAGTTACTATCATTCATACCTATTACTCACCCATCCCCTCGCTGCCTTTCTTCCTGCCTCTTGGTGGCGTGTCATCCATCTTTACAATTTTGGGCGTGAAGGTTCCAACAGTATCCACCAGCTGCTTTTGAGCGTTCATAACCTTTTGGATGTTTTTGTAAGCAAAAGGCGCTTCATCCAGGCCACCACCAATTAATTTTACGCCTTGCTTTTCCAATTCTTCTTTGAGCATTTTAGCAGTAATGTTATTCATAGCAGAAGTACGGCTCATTTGCCTTCCAGCGCCGTGAGAGGCTGAACTGATGGAAGCATTTTCACCTTTTCCCTTTACAATAAAACCGGGTGCAGTCATGCTGCCCGGAATAACACCCAGCACACCTTTACCGGCAGGCGTAGCGCCTTTACGGTGTACAATTACTTCACGTCCTTCATACATTTCTTTCCAGGCAAAGTTGTGGTGGTTTTCTACCATCTTCATCGGCTCACGACCTAATTGCTTTGCAATCTTCTCGTGAATAACATGGTGACAGGCACTTGCATAATCACCAGCTAGGTTCATTGCCATAAAGTATTCAATACCTTCTTCTTCGTCTAAAGTGAACCACGCAAGGTTGGCTGCATCTGGCGGTAAATGCCTTTTGTTTTTGGCCAGTTTTGTATAGTGGTTTGCTACGTTAGCACCCACACCTCTTGAACCGCTGTGCGATAACAGGCCCAGGTATTGGCCCGCTTCAACACCTAATACATCGTCTCTTTCTGGAATATGTACAATACCGAATTCAACGAAGTGGTTGCCGCCACCGGAGGTACCTACCTGGCTTTCGGCTCTTCCTTTTAAGCCTCGGAGGATTGGAATTTCGTTGAACTCTTTTCTGTACAAAACTTCGTGGTCGGTTTTGTTTTTAAATTCTCTTCCGCTGCCAAACAAGGTATTTTCATTTAGTTCACGGGTGAAATAATCTTTTCTAAACTCGAGTTCGTTTGGATTAATATCAAAGATGGACAGGCACATCCTGCAGCCAATATCAACCCCTACACCGTAAGGGATAATTGCGTTTTCTGTTGCCAATACACCACCTATTGGCAGCCCATAACCATGGTGAGCATCGGGCATTAAAGCGCCTGCTACTGCGATGGGTAAGCGGGTGGCACTATTCATCTGGCCCAGAGCACCTTCTTCGATAAACTCTGCACCAAAAATGTTATAAGGAACGCCTTCAGGTTTAAGATTAACCTGTGCGGCTGCTTTAGCTGATGCTTTCTCTTCTCTTTCTATTAATGCCTTTGCAATGCGCCCCAATATTTCATCCTCGGCATATTTATTTGGCCGCGCTAGTACAGCCTTTAATATGCCTAAAGCATGCTCCTTAGAATTGCGTTTATAGTTCTTCTCCATACTATCAATAGCAACACTTATTACCGGGCTTTCGGGGTAACCAATTGCTCTCAGCTCCTTTCCTGATAGTTTTAGTTTTCCCATTGCTGTTTATTTTTGTTGCGCTATTATTACTGCACATGTAATTATTAAAAGGTATAAATCAGGCAACTTTTGTGCCCCTCGATAAGTAGTTCCAGTAATGTTATAGGCAGCTGTAACCAGGCATAAAGACGAGTAATTTTAAAAATTTAGTAAGCGCCAAAAGCTGTGCACAACAAAGAGGATTTTAATATTTAGAAAGGCTGCGCAAGGGGCTTTTTTTGTTACCAGCATTAGCACTTTGGTCATCATCGTTGCTATGCTCAGTTCAACGGCGAACCTTTTATGCAGCGTTTGCATTTGACACTGCCCTTGAGCCATACTGCTATACTGGCCATTCGTTTTAAGGCACTAGCCTATTTGTTTACTTACTATCTCTTTGTTTTTATTTTTCCTTACACCAAAGCTTACAACTTCTAGTTAACAGATTTTGAAAGTTCTTATTTTTTTAAAAGGGTGGATATAAAAAAAACCCGCGAAAGCGGGTTTTTTTTATAATAGGTAGTTTTGGTAGTAATTATGTAAATCTTCTGGCCCTGTAAACATACATATATCTTGCTGTTCTTAACAAATCGTTTGCAATTAAATTATTTTAACTTTTTTAAGTTTCTTTAAGGCGTTTCTGCAGAGTTTAAAGTTAGCATTGAAGCAACATAAAATGTAAGGATACCGTCTGCTATACTAGCATAAAAACTGCGTTGTTTATTTTTTTTAAAGCTGCCATAAAAAGCTAATAGTACAAGTGAGTGACACAACGATGTTGATTTGAGAACTAGAGTTCGGCTACCAAAAAAATTACTGCGAGGATTGATTGAAAAAGCAAGGCTATCATTAATCTTAATGCATAGATTGTTTGGCCTTCTGCTGCATAAAAGCAAGGTGGCAACAGAATTGAAGTAACATCTGATAAAAGGAATATTTTTGAAAGAGGAAATGCTTTAATCATTAAAAAACTAAAAGTTATATTCGAATTTATAAACTACTAACGATGCGGACTGTAAAAAATATTTTAGAGCTTAAAGACGAACCGGATAATATTATTGAACCAACAATGATGGTGATTGAAGCATTGCAAAAGCTTATATCGGTAAACCTAAGTTATTTGTTGGTGCATGAGAACAATGAATTCGCTGGTATTTTTAGCGAAAGAGATTATACACGTAAACTGGTATTGCAAGGCAGATCGAGCAGGGAAACAATGGTATGCGACGTTATGACAACGGATCTTCCGGAGGTGACGTTGGAAAATACAGTGGAAGATTGTATGTACCAAATGAACAGCCGAGGCGCAAGATATTTAGCAGCTTACGATGGAGAGGAATTTGTGGGAATTATAACTATTCATGATTTAATTCGCCAGGTGTTAGCTAACAAGCACCAGGTGTTTGATGATACGTTGACGAACTCTCTTTTGAACAACGAAGAAAGCGGAAAGATTTTTTAAAGCAGTATTACAATAAAAATAAAAAAGCGAAGCAGTTGCTTCGCTTTTTTATTTTCTATTCTTTATTAACTGCGCGGTGTAATTACACCAACTAGACTTCTTCCGTTATTAGCATAAATAGTTCCTCTCTTGTCAACGTACAATTGCTGGCGGTCGTCGTAAATAATGTATGGATACCTCGCATTATTAGTTGCCCCAATCTTTGCAACCACCTGAAACCTGTTGCCATTAGCCTGAACTACATTATTACCGGAAGTAATGAAATACTGCTGCCCGTTAGCACCGTTAAACCTGATGTTATAGATTATTGTTTGGTTGGCTGTGTTGTTACCTCTTCTGCTTTGGGTAGTTGCCCTTCCTTGTTGTTGGCTACGCTGAGCGGGGTAATTACTTCTATTGTCTCTTTGGGGGTAAGTTCTTGCATTGCCGGTAGTTGGATAATTAGTTGCACCACCACTTGGGTACGTTGTCCGTCCATTGTTGGTGGGAGTGGTTGTTCTTCCACTATTGGTTGGGGATTCGATAGCTACGTCCCTGTTCTCTATGGCTCGCGTAGTTGTATTGTTCCATCCCCTTGAAATTGCAGCAAGACGATCCTTTTGTGCCGGGTGCGTGGCACTCGCATAAGGCGAACTGATTAATTGCATTGCTAATTGCGATTGTTGTAAAGTAGCACCCATTCTCCTTAGCACCAGTCCTGAGTATTCGTCTGCTTCCAACTCCTTCGGTATCTGGCTACCTCTGCCATCCAAAGTATGCCCGTATAGGTGGTGCCCAATCTCATGCGCTAAAACACTAATAGAAGCCCACCTGTCGTTAGCAGCGTTGTCTAGTTGGTTGATGAAATTTGGATTATATAAAATGTATCGGGTGTTCTGGTAAACAACTGCCGCCGCGTTATTAACCTGCGTTGTAGATTGAACGGTGAAGTTTTGCTGCTTGTCGCTCACATCCATAATGTCACTGATAATAGTTCGTGCCTCACTAATAGATGAAAAGCCGGTTACCATAGATGATTTAGGCGCAAGAATAGCCGCCATATTAATGGGCTTCTGCAAGTGAAAACCCTTAGGTTGTACCTGTGCTTCTGTACCTGTAATTCCAATTACGAAAGCGAAAGTGAAGAGGGTAAATATTCTTTTCATATACATTTAAAGTTTACAGGTTCTTTTACCTAAAAACAACGCCAGAATTAAAAGCGTTTTTTTCTTTAACAGCGATTTAAATACCAGGCCAAAGATGCGGATGAGTATTTTAAAACTAGTTACACCAGCTCGCGCTAGTGCTTTGCTAGTGTGGTTGTAGTGAGAGTATCTTTTGCTTTTGCATTGCAGATCGCTTTTTTATTTTTTTTCTTTTGGGTTGTGATTCATTGGGGTTGTAGGTTTTTCTTTGTGTTAAGATTGTTCTTGTCACTTTTTTTGCATTGCCCTAAAAAAGTAACCAAAAAGGTCTAGGTAAACCCGAAGGCTCCGCCCGTTTTACCTAGCCACGCGCCTTTCTGTGCGACTTCAGACATGCTTCGCTTTCTTTTCGTTCAGCCGCCTTTAAATGGTTCATGGTTTTGGATGAGGTGCAGTGTATGCTGTATTTTTTGTCACTCTTTTATCCTGGGATAAGTATTTGTTCTTTTGTCACTTTTTAGCATTGCCCTAAAAAGTAACCAAAAAGGTCTAGGTAAACCCGAAGGCTCCGCCCGTTTTACCTTGCCACGCGCCTTTCTGTGCGACTTCAGACATGCTTCGCTTTCTTTTCGTTCAGCCGCCTTTAAAATGGTTCATGGTTTTGGATGAGGTGCAGTGTATGCTGTTTACCTTGCCACGCGCCTTTCTGTGCGGCTTCAGACATATTTTCGGTTCTTTTAATGTAGGGCCATGACATAGGTTATGATGTTTGCTTTCGATAAGTTGGGACGTTGCTGTATTGAAGATGTTGTTCTTTTGTCACTTTTTAGCATTGCCCTAAAAAGTAACCAAAAAGGTCTAGGTAAACCCGAAGGCTCCGCCCGTTTTACCTTGCCACGCGCCTTTCTGTGTGGCTTCAGACATATTTTCGGTTCTTTTAATGTAGGGCCATGACGTAGGTTATGATGTTTGCTTTCGATAATTTGGGACGTTGCTGTATTGAAGATGTTGTTCTTTTGTCACTTTTTAGCATTGCCCTAAAAAGTAACCAAAAATGTCTAGGTAAACCCAAGGCTCCGCCCGTTTTAGCTTGCCACGCGCCTTGGGTGCGGGTTGCAACACTTTTGGTTTAGACGTTTTTTAAAGGCGTTTTCGTTTTTATTTTTATTAAGTTGCAATTGTGAATGTGTTGTTCTTTTGAGAGTTTTGCACTGCCCCAAACCTAGTTCTTATCATTTCATTCGGTACGATAATCACTTTAAACTCTCCCAATTTTTGTTTCTACCGATTTTTGGGAAGAGATCGATTTTTCGTGGAAATTATGTTGGGAATGGCGGTTATATTGTGAGGCAAATGAAGCAACGATTACTTCAACAATTAAAAACAGTTATGAAAATACATCCATTAGCAGATGTTCAGTCGGCAGCAATAGGAGAAAAAACAACGATATGGCAGTATGCTATTGTTTTACCCGGTGCAGTTATCGGTGAAAACTGCAATATAAATTGTCACACTTTTATTGAAAATAAAGTTGTAGTTGGAAACAACGTAACTGTTAAATCGGGTGTGCAACTATGGGATGGAATTAGCGTAGAGGATGATGTTTTTATTGGGCCAAACGTAACGTTCACCAATGATATCGTACCCAGATCGAAAGTATATCCAGGCATATTTAAAAGTACCCTAATCAAAAAAGGGGCATCAATTGGTGCTAATTCAACTATTGTGGCGGGAGTTGTTATAAGCGAATATTCTTTGGTAGGGGCAGGAAGTGTTGTGACTAAAGATATTCCGCCCTATAGTGTGTGGTATGGTAACCCTGCAAAGCATAAAGGCTATGTAACTGCTGACGGAAAACTATTAGATTTGAATTTAAAAGACAAGGATACGAACGAACAATATCGTTTTCAAAATGAAAGGCTAGTTGTAGAAGGAACGGTTTAAGCAAGGTTGTTGGTTTATTTGCCAATTATTGAAACCCTGTGATGATAAGAAAAAGAGCCGGTGTTTGCCGGCTTTTTTTATTCTGTTTTTTTACGGGTAGTGATGTGTTTGAGTAAGAGGCTAACGAGGTAACTTGTTGCTGCACCTATTGCAGCCATCACTACAGTGTTTACCATGCCGGAAGCACTGAGGCTAACAATGGATAAAAGAGTGCCACCCAAGGTGCCAATTATGGATGGACTTGTATTACTCGACGGGCTTTGCATAATAGTTTTTTTAAACATTCATAATTAGGGATAGAACGAGATTAGGACAGAAGAACAGAATAAGGAAAAGCAGGAATAGTGCTTGCTTATTATTTGCAACAATTGTTGTTTGTAATACACTTTTAGTGCAGGGGCCGTTACATACCTGCTTTTCTTTATCAGTTTACAGACCTTGAATTTTTACCAGGGCCATTGCATTAAATGTTCCGTTCTTTAGTGGGTACTGAGTGCCGTTTACCTCCTGCATGTACTCGATACCTAAAGAGAGCAATAACGGATTGCTATTTGCAGGTGTTAAAGTATGGGAAAGACTTATTAATGCAGTGAGGCTCGAATTGTATGGAAGGTAAATGGACTCGCTTTGTGAAGTTTCAAAAACTTCCGTTTCGAAATTAATAGCGGCTGCTTGAGAAAAAAGTCTAAAGTGTGAAGTACCTGCCGGAACAACTACCATGTTGGCAGGAATGAAAGGTGGGATGTTTATTGCTAAAGCCCCTGCCGCCCTGTCTATTTCGGTAGTGTAAGGAGCAAAAAAAGATTTACCGAGAGACACCTTTTTGTTGCATTCAAACCCCTGTAGCAATTCGAGTTCGCCATCTATAACATTTCTTTGGCCTCTTGCATTAGTAGAATCGAGCTTTATTACCTTGAGCATATCTGAAGTAAGGCGAGAAGTCATTCTATTGTCTGAAGCTTTTTTAATAGAATTATTAAATGCTGTACGAAGTAATTTAGTCGCCTTTCCTGCCCTGCCAAACTCCTGATTATTTTCCCGAGTCCGCTGGTAATTAGGAGAGTTGGCTAATTTGTCGGGATCAATTACTGTTTTTTCTTTTACAAGAAAGCCGTCGGTGGTTTTGTAAAAAGTAAAGTTGCCAATGGTACCTGCAATGGGTATAATACCTGATTGTCGAGCCATAAAATTAATTTTTTATAAATTAATAAAAGTTGTTAAAAGACGCCCTCAGCGCTAAGGGCCACCTATATGTTGAAACCAAAAGTAGGAGTGGAAATAATTGTTTTTTAGTCCCGGGGGTTACAGGACGAGAGTGAAAAGCAGTATGGGCGGGCTGATAATTTTTAAAAAACCTAACTGAAGCTCAGCAGGATTTTAAGCACGTAGAAATAGGCAAGGGCTACAAAGATGGGATGTGATAATGCCCTGAATTTTACAAAAGTTACAAAAGAGGGGCTATGATAAGGCGGAGCTACGGCGCAGGTAGGAGAGAGGTACGGGTGAGCTATAAATGAAAGAAGCAGTATGCTATTGTTTGTATTGACGGAGTTGGTTCATCATGGTAATGAGATAGTCTTTTATTGCATCTATAGCATTAGCTTCAGCAGTGTAAAACTTTGTGCGAAGGCTATCGGCCGAGATTGCTGCTTTCTTTGGTGTTTGAAATGATCGTGCTACCATTTTAAGAAACAAAAGCTGGTTGTTGCATTTTATTATGCCAGTATCGACCATTAACCGGATTAAAACCGCAAGTTGAGCGACCGTGAGTTGAGTTTTGAGCATGGTATCGTCCCCCGGTAATTTGGGTAGCGGTGCATTTTTCTGGCGCTCCGTCTTTTTTTCGAGAAGTGTTATTTCAGATGCTATGGCATCCTGTAATAATTGCTTTAGTGAGGGTGAGCCTGTTATTAATTGTGCTCCAGGCTTCTCCTGAACCAATGCAATTTCTTTTTGCCTCATTGCCCATTCTTCAATTTGTTCTAACATGTCATCTTCCTGCAGTATTGCTGCTTCCATTTTTTTTACCAGAAACCTCAGCATATCGCCACTATTGACATTCATGAAAATAATGAAGTTTACTACACTACTACAGAAACAAATGTCATTGTCCATCAAAATGGTTTCTAATTCTGAGAAGTATAGTTGGGTGTAATTGTACAAGTGGTAGTCAGGAATATAAGTGGAGGAAAGATTTATAAAATTTACAATGGGAGCAGTCATCTGATTAATTAACTCGTGATCATGTGAGCTGGAGAGTAGTTTTGCTGATACTATTTTTAATTTTTCATCAAAGTTTTTCGCTGCCAGAACGGCGAGGGTAAGTGGAAGTTTCTGGCGACTATTAAAGTAATCAAAACAGTTTCTCTCGATGAAACCAAGCAGGTTTTCCAAGTGGAATAGAATAGAGCTGTAAGTACATTTCAGTGTGTTGCTTGTGTGCCTATTACACTCAATAGCGGGCACCTCATTTATTGCGGCGTTGATATTATTTATCAGGTTTACACAGACAGCCTGACAGGTATGAATGAAGATCTCGAGCCCTTCTTTTTCTTTAGCTGCGAAAATAGAGCTAATCAGGTACCTCCTGATGTTTTCTGCTTCTTCTGCAGCTAGGTTTAAAGCCGTTATAAATTCTTTTAATGGTATTTCGCCTTTTATACATGCATTAGGATTGGTTGTGGTATTAACCAATTGATCCAGTTTTTCTAATGGATACATATAGAAGAGTTAGGTTAGCGTTTGGCATTGTTAATTTAGCTTTTATATGATTTGAGCGAATGAGTATAAATGCGTAGGTTTTTGACTTGAGATATTGTTGACTTTCAAGTTCTCCATTTATTACGAGGTTTCCATGTTTCCCTGATTGCGTTTTTTTGGTGTTTTGCTTTTCCTTCTAAGAGTCACACAGTTTCAACGGAAAAACTACATGCGGTTCTCTTACCATGTGCCTGCTTCCATGATATTTTATTAAGCACGATTTATATTATGTTTTTGCTTTTCTTTTTTTTGATGATGTTTTCATTGTGAGGCATCGAATTTGAATGACTTATGAAGCACTCTTTTTAAACTGTTTTGCTTTTTTTGTGTTGCATAAAAAGTACCAAAAAACCAGGAAGCTGTGGCGGTGTTGTTAGACACTTTGCGCCCTTGCATCATATTTTCACGACGCTTGTTTTAGGCTGAAGGTTGAGGGACATGAGGCCATGAGGTATAAAAATGCGCATATATGCGCAGTGGGTAGGTGGGTATTTTTTTGAATTTTACTTCAATCAAAAAGCTGTTTATGCTTACTAACCATGTTCCATCGAGTAATCATGTTATTTCATTGGCTGATGCAGTAACTATGACAACACGGTACAGGAAGAACCGTGAAACCGTTTTAAAAACAATCTATGTAGCAGATGCCGTTCTGCCTACCTGCGAAACGTTTAACAAAGCGGCTTTTTCTACTTATATGAATAACGAGGCCTGTAAAGCTATCAGGATCTATTACGGAATGGATGAAGATCTTTGTTTGCATGCTATATTAGTTGGCGTAAATGAAGATAATGAAGATATGGTTGAGACTGAAAGCCTGTTGGAAGCCGACGATGAAGTAATACTGGAGGAAGGGCAAAGATGTCCACCGATGTGTCCTCCTGCTTCTGTATTGAACGAGCCGCAATAAGCTTTGTGGACATTCGTGACAGGGTGCGGATGAACAATGAATGTTTGCAGGGCGTTTGTGCAGGGCCTGGTGTTGATGCTAATTAGGAGCACTTTGTATTTTTCAATTGGGGGAGCAGGGGTTAAGAGACGGGATGTAGTTTTGTATGATGATTTAAGGTGTGGAATAGGCTTACAGAAAGTACAAGTGAGTGACACAACAATGTTTGTAAGAGAAATGAGGGATGAACAAAAGAAAGAAAACTTAAGTAAAAGAAGTTGATATATTATATAGCACTTGGTTGTAGTTACACTATACTACTTGCGGTAGTTGCGGGGATTTGCCGTTATAAGTATATTCTAAAGAATTACCGGCCATTTATATTTTGTACCTGGGTAGCTTTTTGTAACGAGGTACTTACGACCTGGCTGAATATGCATAAGACCACAGACGCCTTAATTACCAACGTTTTTGTACTTGCACAGGGATTACTATTGGTATTGCAGTTTAAGGGATGGGATATTTATGAAAAGCGAAAGCGGTACTTTAGAGTTACAGGGGTGATGTTGTTGCTTGTATGGTTGGTTGAGCATGTATTTTTAAAGAACATACACGAGGTGACCCATATATACAGGGTATACTATTCTCTGGTACTTGTTTTCCTGAGCCTAGAGGAGATAAATACCCTGTTTATTGCTGAGAGAAAGCACCTATTATTTAATTCTAAATTCATTTTGTGTGTGACCTTTATCGTATATTTTCTTTACAAAGGACTTATTGAGATTTTTTTCATGTATGAGTTAACGGCGAGTACAGACTTTTCGCAGAATCTCTACCTGATCTTTATAGTGATCAATGTATTTTGTAATCTTAGCTATGCATTAGCGATCATATGGATGCCTTCGAAACAAAAGTTTATACTGCCATACTAACTGCGGCGATCGTCCAAGCTATCTTGTTAGTATATTTTGTTATTATGTTGGTGCGGAATTATAGAAAGCACACATGGTTGTATAAGAAGGGTCTCTTTGCCGAAATAACGGCGCTAGATAATGAAAGAAGGCGGATGTCGAATGAACTACATGACGGGTTAGGCTCATTGCTAACAGGTGTAAAAGCGCAGATACATGGTTTGGAAACTGCTGAAACTGGGAGGGCGGAAATTGCAGCAAGGTGCCAGGCTTTATTAGGAGAGGCCCAGGAGCAAGTAAGAGAAATATCTTATAACCTTATGCCCAAGAAGCTTACTGATTATGGTTTATGTGCAGCCATAAGAGATTTTGCAGAGAAGGTTACTGCCGGAACAGATACACAGATCTGCTTCATGCCCATGAATGAACCTTTTTCTTTTTCCCGAGTACAGAAGTCCATATTTACCGGATCTTTCAAGAGTTGATCAATAATGCTTTAAAGCATTCAGAAGCCACCAAAATTGTTTTCGGGATAGAACGTTTTTTAAATTACATAGTACTTGAGATTAAGGATAACGGAAAGGGGTTTTCGTACCCCGACATCGTAAAAAGAGGTAAAGGAAAAGGATGGGAAAACATTACGAACCGAGTGGAGGTAATGAACGGAGATATTTTTGTTGATACATCTCCGGGTAAAGGAGTAAGCGTAACTATACAATTGCCACTAACAACGTCGTAGTTTTATGATAAGAGTCTTGTTGGCCGATGATCATCCTGCAATAGTAGAAGGTTTACTACATCTGTTTCAAAAGTATGCGGAGATAGCTGTAGTGGGAACAGTTAATAATGGAACTGATTTGCTAAACCTAACCGCAGTTTTAACACCTGATGTAATAATTACAGATATTGATATGCCAGGATTAGAAACGAGGGCTGTAAGCGAGGAAATAGTTAATACGTTTCCGTTGACAAGTATGATTGTATACAGTTTGTACGACAAAGAATATTTAATAGCCGATTTTATGCAGGCCGGGGTATTGGGATACGTTTTGAAAAGTGATGCGATTGAAGATTTAGTTACGGGACTGCATAAGGTATATAATGGGGAATGTTACTATAGCCCGACCATTAGAAAGAAAGCACAAAAGATAATGCTTAATCCAAAGCAGTATATAAGTAAAAAAGGGTTGTTTACTGACAAGGAGGTTGAAGTAATACGATTGTTATACGAGGAAAAGACCTCTGACGAGATAGGTAAAGAAATTTATAGCGCTAAGAGGACAATAGACGGTTTGAGAAGAAGGATCATGGAAAAGATGAAAGTGAGAAGTGTACAAGGAATACTGAAATATGCCATTGAACACGGGCTGTTTGACAGGAAGGGTTAGGTGGGTGTTATGGGGGTTGATAAATGGCTAATTCAAGGAGTTAAAGATTTATGGATTGAGGGTTTGAGCAATTTGAAAATCGTAAGCCTGGATAAGCATAATGACAAGGTTGTTATAGGAGAAGAATAGTTGCGGACAAGGCGGATGAGTTTACTGGTGAAGGAATGAAGCAAAGTTGAAACAGAAGACGACCTATTAGCCTGTTATTTAATACTATTGACCGTTGTTCATCTCCCCATAGTTGAGAATTGCAAGTGTTCTTTTAAATATATTGAAATATATTTTATGGAAATAAGTATTCAAAATGAGGGCAGTACTAACGGCATTGGTGAAAGTTTTGAAATAGCAGGCCGCAATTATGCAGTAGACCAACAGGAAATAGTGAAGGGAGTATGGGGTGAATACATGTTTAGAAGAATAAAAGGGAGTGGTTATACAATGTGGTTTAATAATATTAAACCTACGAAGCGAATAAGCGTTACGTCACGGTACAAAGGACCTTTCTTAGGGCTTGCGGTGAACTATAAGAGCGAGTTTTCCTTTTCTATTCAAGGAAGCGTTTACCAAGTAAATAGTGATCAACATTTTCTTGCTTACCTACCTCTTGCTAATGTGCAGCTAAGCTTAATGAATGATAAGGAGTACGGTGTATTTAGTGTACATTATTCATGCTGCCTCATTAGGAAGCTGATGAAAGATCTCCCCAGTGAATTGCAGGAACTTTTACATGCGGCTAAAGGCTCGAAAAGTAACCTGGTAATGGACCGGAAATTTTTTCAAGATGCTTCCATTAAAAGAGTTGTAGATGAAATTGTTTATAACCGTTTTGGCAGAATGCGGATCCCCCTTCTGAATTTAAAAGCGCAGGAATTATTGTACAAAGCGATTGATCAGATAGATGTTGAGAATAATAAAACCGCTGGACAATTAAATGAATTTGATAGAGCAGCAGTTTTGAAAGTACAGCAATTGTTGTTGAAGGATATAAGTATACATTATACTGTTGCTGCCCTAGCTAAGGAAGCTTGTATGAATAAAACCAAGCTTCAAAAAATTTTCAAATTGCTTTTCAAGGAAACAATAAAGACCTACCGTGAACGTGCTAGGATGCACAAGGCTAAGGAATTGTTAGAGAGTGCTGATACGAGCTTACTTTCGATAGCAGATAAAGCAGGATATAGTGATGTTCCTTCTTTTTCCAAAGCCTTCAAACGTTATTATTCGGTTACTCCAGGGCAGTGGAGAAAGGTAGGCGGGGTGACTGCATGTGATTAATACAGGCGCAGCTAATGTATAGAGTGAAGGAGCCAAAATGCGGGTATTAACTTAGGTTATAGGTGAATTTTGAGAGGTTTTCCTGAACCTGATCAGGATGAGTGAAAAAAATACATAATAGAACAAATTATGCACCCGTTTGAACAACGGGTTTTTTTGTTTGTATCGGAGATTTGTGACAGTTACACTTCGACCACTTATTGTGCCACCTTACTTATGCCATTTTTGGCACAATAACGGGTTTTAGATAAGTTAAACCAGGTTTTTATAAATAAAGGGACACTGCGTATGCCAGGGATTAAAATGCAAGTAAAACCTCCTGTAGCTAGCACAATAGTATGTATGCTGTTGATTGTACTTTTTGTTTATACAGGTACAAGCAAGTGGTTAAATATGCGGAATTTTTTAGTGGATCTCAATAACCAACCTTTTGCTGATAGCTTAACACCCTTAATAGCTATCGTACTACCATTTAGCGAAATAACCACTGCCTTTTTATTGCTGTTCGATAGAACCAGGCTAGCAGGTTTAATTTTTTCGATGACTTTAATGAGCGTGTTTACCATTTATACGATTTTGATTTTAAGCAATGTGTTTGCAGAGGTGCCTTGTGCATGTGGCGGATTAATAAAACAACTGACTTGGGAACAGCACCTTGTCTTTAACGTGTTTTTTTATTTGCTATTGTTATTGCTTTTAAAAAGGAGAGGAGGCAATAGATGAACGAAGTACGTTGAAAAAAGCAGGGGTTATGTAATAAGAGGGGCAATATTAGGGATGGTTAACGCAAGGAGAGAGCTATGAATTTAACTAGAGATATTGTTGCAACAACGCCTTACTGCAGTGGGGCAAACAGGAAGATGCCGAAAAAACTGTATAAGAGAGTAGGCGTTAAATTAAAAATAAGGTTATGAAAAAGTTCAGGTTAATGATAATGATGGCAGCCTTTGTTGTTTCGATAGGGGCGGCCTTTGCCTTTAAGGCGCAAGAGGAATGGTACATAATTGAAGATGGCCAGGTGCAGTTGTACAACGGTCAGCCCGGGGACTGCTTACCCAGCAGTGTAAACTGTTTTTATACGCTAAAGAGCGGTGCTGCACCTGGTTCTGATGATCCCAATGATTATGAGGGTGTACCGAGCCATGCGAACGAGGTATTTGTAAGGCCTTAAAGAGAAATAACCGGCGAAGAGCCGGTTATTTTATTTATATTTCATTGCATTGCTTTTTTTACCTGCTGTAAAAAAACTGCTGTTGAAGGTTCATCGATTGGGCGTGATGGGAACATTGTAACAAGCCGTCCCTCGGTATTAATAATCATCTGTGCGGGCATAGCAGCATAATTATAGTACATCATAAAAGGATGATCGAGTCCTTTTCCTCCTGTAAAAAGGTTTACATTCTCCTTTTCGGTAAAGATGCCCCTGTTGACACTACTGACCCACAAGTCCCTATCTCTATCTACACTTACCGTAACGAATACAACCGGCCCCAGCGCTTCAATTGATTTTTTTATTTCCCTCATTCTTGTTGCCAATTCTACGCAGTGATAGCAGCCGGAGGTCCATAGGTTAACTACTACTGCTTTGCCTTTAAAGTCTGCAAGCTGTACTGTTCTTCCCTGTTCGTTTAGGAACTCAAAATTTACCACAGGCGATCCCGGACTTTTTGCAGATTTTAACCGCACCAACATTTCTTTGTATGGGCTGTAAACTTTTCCTTTTAAGTATTGCTGCAGTATTCCGGCAGCATCTTCATTTTTATGAAAAAGCTCTATGCTTGCAACAGTAACCAGCTTATCTTTAAGCAGGCCCGTGTAATTGACCTTGATATGATTGACCAGTCTTTTTAAGGTTGCGTGATTCCCTTTTCCCTCACTTAAATAAGCATTCACCCATAGGTCGGATTTCAATTTCTGAATAACCAAGGCTGTATAAGACCGAGAGGTTACGTGGTTTGCACCCTTTATACCGAATGTTCTTTTGGCGTAAAAGTCCCTGTAGGCCCGCGCTTCCACTTTCTGTATGGAATCGTGAGAGTAATACAGACTACCGAAAGTTTGTTCGTACAGCCCGAGGTAGAGATCGGACAAGCAGTCGAGCTGCAACTGCTGGTATGCCAGGGGCGACAGGTACGCCTTATACCTGTTAATGACGTCCTTCCTAATGAGTGATAAAGAATCCGCTTTATGGAGCTGCCATTTTTTTCTTTGGTATTTAGTAAGGTCTGTGGTTAGTTTCGGATCTCCTTTAGTATAATATTGTTTTGACAGCGCATACAGCTCCTGCTGACACTGCATTTTCCTGCCATCCTTGCCGGCAAACGTGAGCTTACCCCTCGTGTATTCTACTTGCACGTGATCGCCCGGTTCGATAAAATATAATACCGACCTTCTCCCGATCTTAGGAATTAGGGAGATTGACATATAAGCCGGTTTAACTATTGGCGGTACAGTAATGGAGAACTTACCGTGAAGGGCTCTAGCGCTATAAGTACTTGCATCCTGGTCGTCGCGAGAAATGAAATAATCGTAAAAAATCTTCACTTCCACTGTTGTGTCGGGAATGCCGCTTGTGCCAGTAATGGTAAAGCCTGTTTTTTTTGAACCTGTTGGGCCTGCAAGAGCATAAGAAGTAAGTAACAGGGCAGCGATGAAGGAGAGGAGCTTTAAAGTGCGAAGGTGGGAGGTTAGAGACATGAGTTGTGTTGAATTATGAATTATGAAATATGAGTTATGAGTAATGCGTTATGTTGAATGATGGATGATGGGAGTTAGAGTTATGAGTGATGAATGTTGAATCAATGGCCGTTACTTAGGCCACTGTTCCAAACCAGGATCTAATTCCAAGCCTTTTTTGGACGCGGGATTTGTCACTTTCTTTTTCTTGAAAAAAAAGAAAGTAACCACAGAAAATTATTCGCCTCACTTTAGTTTTTACGGGTGCTCATGAACTTCGTTTCAAGAAAGGAACGGTTTACACCGCGTTCCTTTCTTTGTTCCCTTATTTAGGTGCAGTGCTACTGTGAATTCGGCATTTGTATTTCATGCCTGTTCGCTTCTTTTGTTCCTTTCATTGTTCCTTGATTTTTGAATGGTGAATGTTGAATGATGAATGATGGGAGATTGGAGTTATGAGTTATCTGGAATGTTGAATGATGAGCGTTGTGAGTTGTGGTGTGTTTTTTACCTTCCGGGTGAGCAGGGTTATTTTACCCTGCTTCCGGAGTGGGTGGGGATTTATCGAGGATTTTGCTGGATACCAGATAGCTTGATTTCTGCATCGGGTATTGGGAGTGTATATTTTTGGTGATTGGGAGGTAGGGTAAAAGTTATACCATTAAGTACCCTTACCAAGGTAGTAGAAAAGCGGCTGTCGATATTGAGTCTCCTGAGATCGGACCAACGTAGTGCTGCTGTAAAGGGCAATTCTTTTCTTCTTTCCTTTAAAATGAGGGAGAGTGCATCAAACTGTGTAGTGGCATTAAAGGGAGTGTAAGTTCCGGTTTTCCATCTTTTACTTAGTAGCGTATTGAGGTCGGCCAGGGCACCGGCAAGGTTGCCAGTACGAGCTTTTGCTTCTGCACTTATCAAATAAACTTCATTAACATTGGTTCCAATTTGCGCTTCTCGCATTTTGTTCTTTGTTTCTTCAAAATGAGTATATCCTGGTTTTCTTCACATAGCACTTTTTATAAATTAGCCTAAGGTTAAAAAATGTAAATAGATCAACTCTACTCTTTGAAGGAATAAATTGGTGTGTGCTAACCGGTTGTTTGTGTGTTACCGCCCTGTGGGTTAACAAGCTTTCTTTTAATCGAGCAACATGATTAGTAAGAAATGTTGAAGGTTGTTGATATTGAACCTGTCAAAAATACTGTGACGAGAGTAGTATAATTACTGCAACTTTAAAGGGAAGGTAGAGTAAACAGCAAAGGCAAGAGTAGGTAAGGTATTATTGTTATTCATCTCCCACTGCTTCTGCTTTCTTTGCATAGAATGAAACTAGGCGTTTTCGCCCTGTTTCTTCTGTAGCCGGCCATTTTTTTACCTCTCCTTTAATGATCCAAAGCCTGGTTGAACTCTTCAGTGATAGCAGATAAACCAATATAAAAAAGGAAGCCACCAACACAACCACGGTTGAAGTGGTACCAAGTACCTGCAGGAAGAAAGCACTGGTGATACTTACGCAGGTGGTAATTGCACAAGCGTACACCACAGAACGATGGTTAAATCCCCGATCGAGTAATAAATGGTGAATATGGTTGCGATCGGGACTAAAAGGGGAACGGCCCTGGAAAATGCGGGTAGTAAACACCCTTAACGTGTCCATGAGTGGCAACAAGATAATGGCAAAGCCCACGGCAGCAGGTGCAGTTACAGGTAGCACACTATGAGAACTGCCGGTTTGCTCAAATTTAATGAGAAGGATGCTATTAACCAGGCCAATCATA
>JAQBNN010000145.1 GCA_028288505.1 Segetibacter sp.
ATTGAGGGAGATGTGCAGGCTGCAGAGCCGAAATAAAACTTCCCCTCTTCCCGGCCTTAAGGCCGGGAAGAGGGGAAGAAACCATTACCGAATTAGTTGACATCTACAGCAACGATGATGCTATGAAGAATATAGTTGGCATTAAAATGCAACTGACATTAATCAAGGCTAAAAAAAAGACTTGCCAAAAAAGCAATGGAGATAACAAATTCTAAAAGGTGAAGACGTACAAATAATACTGCCCTCTTTTTAAAATAATACAATGCGGCCTTAATAGTAAGTCTCTTTTCTAATTCAGCCGAAGCATCAAGGGCTTTAGGGAAAGTATGCATAAACGAAAACCCGGCTATAGGATTTGTAAGCCAGGCCGAAACTCTTTTTCCAACGGCAATAAAAGGTTGCTCTACTACATTATATAGCACATGAGAAACGGCAACCGTAGCAGCGAACAAGCAGGCAAAGGCTATTAGCCTCGTGGGTATTTCACCGGTAATGCCAGCACTGTTTAAGGCATTAAAAACGTAAGGTATTGCAAAGATGAGTATGAAGAAATGGGTGAGGTAAATGCCAAAAGATAGGCGGCCTAAATAACTTAGAATGCGATTAGATAAGATTTTTTGTAAGCGATGTGAATTAATAATGATGCCTAAAACCATTGCTGCACCTAGTGACATAATTAGAAGCGGCAAGGCTCGCTGTGCTTTTAAATACGCTTCGAATATTGCAAAGCCGTTTGTAAAAAAGAATAAAGCCAGCAATGCAAAACTTGCTCGCAGAAAGGCGGGAGACTTTGTAAAGAATAACTTTAAGGAATACCTGTACCTGGCTAGTAAAACGCCTATGGCAAATGGTATTACATTAATATCATAGTAGTAGATCATTCCAATAAAAAGGAGAAACCAGGTGGTACTTCTCTTGAGTAGAAGAATCATGACTGGTATAAACAGAGACATTACAATTTCAATGGTGAGGGACCAATCCTGCGGCACTAGTCGTAGTTTGCTTTTAGGTGGAAACCTTAATACGAGAATAGCTTCTTTAAAAACATCTGTCAACGGTTTTTTGCCTTGCCATAAATCCCGGGCATAAGGTGTAATTGAAGGAATGGTATCTAAAACATAGCTGGATCTGTAATAAGTAAAACACAAATAGCTGATGAACAAACAAGCAAGAAAAAGAGGAAAAATTCTGAAGAGTCGCTGAATTAAATAGTTTTTAAAATTGAGATCATCTATTTGCTTTTGGCCGTTTAGAAAAGCGATTGATAATACAAAACCACTAAGCACAAAAAAGTAAGTTACCGCTGAACTACCAGAGAGTATATAAGTTAAAGGACCTGTTGTGTATGACACACCCGGGTACACTCCATAAAAATAAATGAAGTGATGAAGCATAACGCATAATGCAGCGATGCCTCTGCTACTATCAAGGTAAGAGTAACGTTTATTCATTCCCTTCAAAAAAAGCTTTCAAATTTTTTGTTAGCTATAAATACTAACGCAATAATTTAAAAATTATTTGAAAGAAGGGGACCAACTATAACCTGTGAGGTTCGAGGTGAAGTAATAGCAGTGCTGCTTATCCCGAGGTGGGAATATTCCCAATTTTAAAGCTTACTAAAAATGTATTTAATAACTGTTGAAGGAAGATATGAGATTGAAAGCGTCATTAATTGTAACGCTGAAGTTGCTATAAAAAGATGCCGTACAAGTGAGTGACACAACCGGAGATGCACAACGATAAAATGCGGGAACCAAAACCTTACACAGGTCTTATTAAAACTTTGTTGATTTTAATACGCCTGCTAACAAGCAAAACCAACCAACAATAAAAGCAAGTCCACCCAATGGAGTAATGGCACCGATCCAGTTTAATCCAGGCTTGGCAAAGGCTTTTATGTATGTAAGAATATATAGCGAGCCGCTGAAAAGAATAATGCCGGCAATAAATAACCAGCCAGCGGTATTCATCCACTTGTTGTTATAGTCTTTGAAAAGAATGGCTACAGCAAGTAATGCAAACACATGGTAAAACTGGTACCGCACTCCTGTTTCAAAAATATTAAGTGTGGCTTCTGTTACTTTTTGGCGTAAAGCATGCGCACCAAAAGCGCCTAGTGCAACTGCAAGCGCACCAAGTATTGCAGCTATTCGTATAAATGAACTATGCATGTTGTTGTAATATTTTAATGAGCTTTTCTTCTGTTATTTCCCCGGATAATTCGTAGGTAGCTTTGCTATAAAACTCCTTCCTTTCTTCTAGTTTTTTGCTTAAGAAGTCAACGAATTCATCATTGTTTAGGTAACAAATTAATGGGCGGGTTGCTTTTACGTCCTTAAGTCTTTCTGCCAATACTTTAACCGGCTCGTTAATCCAAATGGTGATACCATTTTTGTTCATCCACTCCAGGTTATTATTATGGCAAGGCGTGCCGCCACCACAGCTTAAGATAAACTGCTTCTTCTCTCCGAACAAACGAAGCATCTTAGCTTCCTTTTTACGAAATGCTTCTTCGCCATCTTCTTCAAATATTTCTGCAACAGATTTTTCTTCCATGGCCTCTATCACACTATCAAGATCGAAGGCCTGCATCTTCAATTTCTTTTTTAATCTTTCGCCCCAGTATGATTTACCTGCCCCCATCATTCCGATTAGGAACACTTTTAAACCAGGAGCAATACTTGCATTTGCAGGTATCTTACTTACAGCAGCTTTTTTAACGGGGGTATTACTAAGAGCTTCCATAATTATAATTTATCCTTTAGAAGATTTATTTAAATGCATTTAAACCTGTAACATCCATCCCTGTTATCAACAGGTGAACGTCGTGCGTTCCTTCGTAAGTTATTACGCTTTCTAAATTCATCATATGCCTCATAATACTGTACTCGCCGGTAATGCCCATGCCGCCAAGCATTTGCCGTGCATCACGAGCAATGTTAGCAGCTATTTCGCAACTGTTTCTTTTAGCCATTGAAATTTGTTGGGGGGTTGCACGATTAGCATTCATTAAAGTACCTAAGCGCCAAACCATCAACTGCGCTTTTGTGATCTCCGTGATCATTTCGGCAAGCTTCTTTTGCTGCAGTTGAAAACCACCGATAGGCCTGTCGAATTGTACTCTTTCTTTGCTGTATCTTAAAGCAGTATCATAACAATCCATAGCCGCTCCAAGCGCACCCCAGGAAATGCCATAACGTGCTTTACTCAAGCAACCCAACGGACCTTTCAATCCTTTTATAGTTGGAAAGATGCTTTCCTTCGGCACCTTCACATTATCAAAAACAAGCTCGCCTGTTGCGCTTGCCCTTAAGCTCCACTTACCATGTGTTGTAGGCGTTGTAAACCCTTCCATTCCACGCTCAACTATTAAACCTCTTATTTCTCCGCTATCATCTTTTGCCCATATAACAGCCACCTGTGCAAAGGGCGCATTACTGATCCACATTTTTGCGCCGTTCAGTATTACATGGTCTCCTGCATCTTTATAGTTGGTAAGCATGCCTGCAGGATTACTTCCATGATCCGGCTCCGTTAAACCAAAACAACCTAACCATTCACCACTACCTAACTTAGGTAAGTACTTGCGCTTTTGTTCCTCGCTTCCATATGCATAAATTGGGTACATAACCAACGATCCTTGTACAGATGCAGTACTGCGTACACCACTATCGCCGCGCTCCAATTCCTGCATCATTAGACCGTAGCTTATGTAATCTAATCCACCACCGCCGTATTCAACCGGTACTGTTGGGCCAAAACAACCTAGGTCCCCCAGTTGCTTTACAATCTGTTCCGGAAATTCTGCACGTTGCGCATAGTCTTCAATGATCGGCGAAATTTCTTTTTTTACGTAGCCACGCACCGTGTCGCGAATCATTATTTGCTCTTCGGTTAATAATTCATCAAGCTGGTAGTAATCGGGAGATTGAAAAAGGTCGGTTCGGGCAGCCATCGTTTAGTTCTTATTAAGTATTCGTTTATACTATTTCTTTTATGCGTTTTATACTTATGTACAGCTTACTGTTTCGTATTTTTCTTTTTGTCCTTAGCCTCAGTTTTTCCATC
>JAQBNN010000148.1 GCA_028288505.1 Segetibacter sp.
TATGCTTTTTCATTCTTAAGGATAATGCTGGAGAGTTCTTTAGGAAAGCCTCCAACAGTTTGCCCGATATCTCCCTTGAAGAGATTGATAACGGAATCGGGAAAGGACATGGTTTCTCCTTTTGTCATTATATCATGTTCGGTGTAGTTATTCGAAGTCATGAACAAGGCCATATCTCCCACCACTTTACTTGAAGGAGTTACCTTAACTATATCGCCAAACATCTTATTAACGAGGGTATAATTGTCTTTCACTTTTTCAAACTGTGCTTCCAGTCCTAGGCTTCTTGCTTGTGGGCGAAGGTTAGAATATTGGCCGCCGGGAATTTCATGATCAAAAACTTCAGCGGTGCCGGCCTTTAATTCTGATTCGAAAGGATAGTAAAATTCTCTTACGTCTTCCCAGTAGTTACTAAGATGGTTAAGTTTTACCAAGTCGATCGGAAGTTCTCTCTCGTGCCCTTTCATCATGGCAACAATAGAATTGAAATTAGGTTGTGAAGTTAACCCTGACATTGAAGCCAGTGCTACATCTATTACATCAACTCCTGCTTCAATCGCCTTCAGGTATGTAGCCGGTTGAATGCTGCTTGTGTCATGGGTATGGAGGTGAATTGGAATATCGACCACCTTTTTCAATTCTGTTATAAGTATTTGCGCCTGTATTGGTTTTAAAAGCCCGGCCATATCTTTTATACCAAGAATGTGAGCTCCTGCATCTTCCAATTGCCGGGCAAGGTCGAGGTAATACTGTAGGTTAAACTTCTTGTTTTTTTCAGGATCGAGAAAGTCGCCGGTGTAGCAAATGCATGCTTCAGCTAGTCCCTGCGTTCTGTTTCGAACAGCGTCAATACTTACTTTCATTCCTTCAGGCCAGTTTAAGGAATCAAAAATTCTAAAGAGGTCGATGCCTTCCTGCCACGATTTTTCTATGAAGGTTTCAACAAGATTATCAGGGTAAGCTTTATAACCAACAGCATTAGATCCACGGATGAGCATTTGGAAAAGTATGTTCGGGATTCGTTGCCGCATTAGTTTCAACCTTTGCCATGGATCCTCGTGCAGGAATCTTAAGGCAACATCAAACGTAGCACCGCCCCACATTTCTAATGAAAAAATTTCCGGATGGTTATGTGCTACCACTTCCGATACCTTCAACATGTCTACCGTTCGTACCCTTGTTGCCAGTAACGATTGGTGCGCATCGCGAAATGTAGTATCTGTGTATTGGATCGGCTTAGTTTCTTTAAGCCAGGCAATAAAACGTTCTCGCCCCAATTCCGTCAACTTATCTTTCGTACCTTTTGGTATTGCATGCTTAAGAGCAATTTCAGGAACAATAGGATGTCGAAAAGTAACTGAGGGATTTATTGATGAGACATCAGGATTGCCGTTTACAATCACATCAGCTATATACTTCAAGGTCTTTGTACCCCTATCTTGTTTTTCTGCTAGCTTAAAAAGATCGGGGTGCTCATCAATAAAATTTACTGTTGCATTACCACTCTGGAAGGTTGCGTTTTGAAGGACGTTTTCTAAGAAGGCGATATTAGTGTTTACACCCCTTATCCTAAATTCACGTAAGGTTCTTACCAATCGTTCGCAGCTTTCATTTAGGTTTCTCCCACTTGCTGTTATTTTAACGAGCAATGAATCAAAAAAAGGAGAAATGGAAACGCCAGGATAAGAACTGCCTTCATCTAACCTAATGCCGGGTCCTCCCGCATTGCGGTAAGCTATAATAGTTCCATAGTCAGGCTTAAAACCATTGGAAGGATCTTCAGTGGTAACACGACACTGAATAGCAACTCCAGAATAAGAAACCTGTAACTGTGATTGAATATTAATTTCAGGATCGGTTAGCTTAGAACCTTGTGCAATTAGCAGCTGGTTCTTCACAATATCTATCCCGGTGATTTCTTCAGTTACCGTGTGCTCTACCTGTATGCGTGGGTTCACTTCTATAAAGAAAATATTCTCCTGCTGATCTACCAGGAATTCAACGGTGCCTACATTATTGTAGTTTACCTGCTTACAAATTCTAATGGCATAATCGTACAGCTTTTGTTTGGTAGATTCTTTAATGCTTAGTGCAGGCGCCATTTCAACCACCTTTTGAAATCTTCTTTGCACCGAACAATCTCTTTCAAATAAGTGGACAATGTTACCGTGATTATCCCCCATTATTTGTACTTCAATATGTTTTGGAGACTCTATAAACTTCTCAAGAAAAACGGTGGGATCACCAAACGCAGACTTTGCTTCGTTGCCTGCTTCCGGCAAACTTTTTTCTAGTTCTGCTTCTGTTCTTACAATTCGCATTCCCCTTCCGCCACCGCCTGCTGCTGCTTTTATCATTAACGGATACCCAATTCTTGTAGCTTCAGATTTTGCTTTTGTAAGATCATATATATCTACTTCACAATCTTCTATCATAGGGATACCTGCAGAGCGTGCTACTTTTTTCGCCGCCAACTTATCTCCCAATTGTTCCATCACTTGCGCAGTGGGGCCAACGAATATGATTCCTTCATCAAAACATCTTTGCGCAAATGTTGCGTTCTCGGATAAAAAGCCGTAGCCCGGGTGAATTGCATCAACCTTTTCTCTTTTCGCAACCTTTATAATTTCCTCTATATCTATGTAAGGTTTTAAAGGGTCTTCGTCTCGCCCAATTTGGTAAGCTTCGTCAGCCTTGTAGCGGTGCAGCGAATACCTGTCTTCATAAGTATAAACTGCTACCGTTTTTATAAATAATTCGGTAGCAGCACGCAACACGCGGATAGCTATTTCTCCCCTGTTGGCAACCAACAATTTTCTTATGGTCATAAATTATAAAGGTTAGATCTTAATTAATGGGCTGTACATAAATCGTATTAACTTATAAAAGAAGCGGTGCAATAGTTTCTTTTATACCCGCAGTAGTTTTTATAGCAGCATCGTTGCGTCGCAATCACTTTATCGGTATACCTTTTATCATCTGCAGGTTTTATGGCACTTAATCGCAATAATCAGTACAGCTTGTAAACTTTAAAATACTAAGTTGCAAAAATTACTCTTCTTTTTCCATTTAACCATATGCCTGTTCATATTTTTTGTATGTACTAATTTTTTCATGATATCAGCCCTTGAGAGTCTCCTACTCTTAATCTAGCAATTTGCTTTGAGTGGATTAATGGAGGGGTTATAAACGGCGATTGGAACAAACACAAACAAAGTTGAATAGCGCTTATTAAGTACAAGAGTGCGACGCAACGAAAGTTTAAATGAGGGGTGCGGCTAGCTCCATAAAAATCAGACTAATGATTAATCGGCAAAGAATTTGTTAACAGGAAAAGTTTTTAAGATTTTATTTCTTGTACTTTTAATCTACTAAAATAACTACCCTGGCAACCCTCGTAAATACCCCTCCTAAAAAGGATATTTCGTTTAGTTATGTAAACGATTTTGCAGCGTTCCTGCTTAATAACCAGCTTCATGAGTATGTAAGAGCGCAACTGCAAATTTCGCGACAGCTCGATATTCCCCTGCTGAAGTTTTTTTTATCAATGCCCGAAGAGCAATTGATTGAGTTACTCAACACCTCGACTACCGAATTCTTAACAGCTCTAATTAATAACAAGGCCAGTAGTTTTATTGAAGAGTTGGCTACCAGGTGGAGAAACAACCTACTGCCACAGGTGAGTAGAAGACAAGTAGTAGCTGAAGATATTACCCTAGCAAGTCTCTCACGCAAGAAAGCGCTTTGCCATTTTATTCCGGCTTATACCAGCGATATTGGTACTGCACTTAAAATAGTTGAAGAAATAGATGTGTTTATACAAGAAAGTGAAGCGGCATCATTTAAAACTTATGTAGATATTTTAAATGAAGAGATTAATGAACACGTACATTTTATTGAAAAAATAAACAACACATCTCCCAGCATTATTTATGTTTTTGACTTGCTACAAAAAAAGGAAGTGTATTGCAACTCGAAAACCCAGGACATTCTTGGCTATTCTTTTGACGACCTTGTTGCTTTAGGTGACAACTTCGTTTCTCATATGGAACACCCTGATGATTACCCTGCGGTAATGGCAAACCTGGAGAAATTTTCCACGTTGGGTGACGGGGAAATTATTTCGGTAGAGCACCGTATGAAATGTAAAAACGGTACCTACAAGTGGATGAGAAATTACGAGTCGATTTTTAAAAGAACTGCTGATGGTTCACCCTCCCAAATTATAGGAATTGCTTTGGAAATTGAGCATGAAAAGCAAATGGCAGTGCAGTTGAACTGGCGAGAAAACCAGTTGATGGAAGCACAGGAGCTTACCAAAATGGGCAGCTACGATTGGAACCTGTTAACCTTAGAAGGATCAGTCTCTCCTCAGGTTTATAAAATTTTTGACATTGAAGAAGGTGCAAAATTGGACGGCTTTATCGAAAACGTACATCCGCAGGATAGAGAGAACCTTCGTAAAACATTAGAAGATAGCGTTAGCCTGAAAAAAAATATCGACCAGGAGTTTAGGTACATAGCAAGTGATAAAGTAAAGACGATCTGGACACAGGGTTCCATTTATTTTAAAAATGGACAGCCTTTTATGAAGGGCACTATAATGGATATAACAGCCCGCCAGGAATTGGTACGCCAACTGCAGGAGAGCGAAAACCTATACAAGCAGGCACAGGGTTTAACCCATATCGGCAACTGGTCGTGGGAGGTTAATTCAAATGTTATTGTATGGAGCGATGAAATGTTCAGGATTTATGAAATCGGCAACCGAGGTGAGCGCATGACCTTTGAAGAATCAATGCGTTTTCTGTATCCCGGAACAACTAATCTTACTATTGATGAGATTAAAAGAGACCTGCAAAAAACTACAAAGCAAGATTTCATCTTTAAAATTATCACTCCTAATGGTACCGAGAAAATACTGCAGGGCAAAAGTGAAGTTATTACTGTTGACGGTGAGATTATAAAAGTAGTGGGCACCTGCCAGGATGTTACAGAAAAGCAGTTACTAATTCAAAAGCTGGAGAAAAGTGAAGAGTTGTATAAAGAAGCCGAAGCATTGAGCCACATCGGTAACTGGACAATGAGTGTTTCTGAGAAATCGCTTGAATGGTCTGAGGAGCTGTATAGAATTTATGATTTGGAGCCTTCTAGTGAAAAATTGAATTACGAAGAAATATTAAAAATAACTGAGCCAGAAGATACTACTGCTGTAGAAGAAATGATGGAAAAGATCATCTATAATAAAAAGGCTGATGATATTTTTTATAGAATAATAACGCATAAGGGTAACTACAAAGTTTTACATTCAAAGGGTAAACCAGTTTTAGATAACAATGGGAATGTTGTTGCTGCAGTGGGAACAGTTCAGGATGTTACCGAGCAGAAAGAAATCGAAAAGAAGCTCCTCGAAAACCAGAACTTCATAAAGAAGATAGCAGATGCAACACCCGCCATCATTGCTGCTTATAACATTAACTCCGGTGTTTATAATTATGTGAGTGGTGGTATCACAAAGCTTCTTGGTTACGACCCTGAGGAGACATTAAGAAAAGGTATCGGGTTTTTTATAGCCCTTGTTCATCCTGATGATATGGAAACGCTTTTTAAGGAGAACACCCAGGCACTCAACTATGCAAACAATCCGGAGAATAACAACTTCAACGACCTATTACAGGAATTCCAGTACAGGATGAAGCACAAGAATGGAGAGTACCGTTGGCTCCATACTTACGGTACTGTATTTGACAGAAACGCCGACGGAAAAGTTGAAAACGTGCTGAACATTTCTGTGGACATAACAGACAAAATAGAAACAACAAGAAGACTGCAGGAACAGGAGATGTTTACAAAAAGCATTGCTGAAGCCTCTCCTACTATTCTGTATTTATTCGACCTTGTAGAAAAAAGATTTTTGTATGTAAACAAAGAAGTGACTGAAGTATTGGGCTACTTGCCCGAAGATGTAATTGCATTAGGAAGTAAAGTGTCAGCCATGTTCTTGCATCCTGATGATGAAATTAAGTCGCCGGGCAACTACGTAAAGTTTAAACACTCTTACGAGGCTGCAAGCCTGCACCAGTTTGAGGGAAGGATATTAGACAAGAGTGGCAACTGGAGATGGATGCTTACCCGCGAAATTATTTTTAAAAGAGATGCCGCAGGCAGGCCTTTAGAAGTGATAGGCTCTGCCTTAGATATTACAGAACGTAAAGAAATGGAGCAGGCCTTGGTTTATAAAACACTGCAACTTCAACAAAGCAATGCAAGCCTCGAAGAGTTTGCACACGTGGCAAGCCACGACTTGCAGGAACCTCTGCGGAAGATCTCCACCTTTGGCGATCGCCTGATGGCAAAACATCGTGAAAGCCTTTCTGATGATGGCAAATCTTATCTTGATAAGATTGTAAAATCTTCCCAAAGAATGCAGCAGTTAATAAACGATATTTTATCAATCTCAATGATCTCTGGCGAAAAAGGTTTTACTGATTACAGCTTGCAAGGTATACTTAACGAAGTACTGCAAACTTTAGAATTTAAGATAGAAAAAAGCCGTGCGCAGGTTATAGCAAGTCCATTGCCTGATGCTTTTATAGTGCCCAGCCAGTTCAGGCAATTGTTTCAAAACCTGCTAAGTAATTCTATAAAGTTTACTAAGCCTGGTGAGAGCCCTGTTATTAAAATTAAACACGAAACTATAACTGCTGGCAAGGCGCTTAAGTACAACTTAAAGAATGGATCGAAATTTATAAAGATCACTTTTACTGATAATGGCATTGGCTTTGAAGACATTTATGCAGAGAAAATCTTTGCTATCTTCCAACGACTGCATGGTAAAAGCGAATATGAAGGAACTGGTATTGGCTTAGCTATTTGTAAAAAGATTATTGAGAATCACAACGGCGTCATCTTTGCTGAATCTACCCCTAACGAAGGCGCAACTTTTACCATTATTATTCCTACGAAAGCCAAGTAGTTTTTTTGGTTATAAGCAGTAGTAATACTATTAAACATTGTTGTGTCACTCACTTGTACAGTTTGTTCTTTACGCGCCGCCCATGTATTGTTAGCAATTAAGCCAGGTAACATGAGCCCTGCAAAAGAAACTGAAGACGACAAAAGCTTTGCTGGTAAAGTGATTGCGACGCAACGATGATGCTATGAAAACTAAAGCTGGTATCGAAAACATTTTAAGTAAAATGCTTAATACTAAAATCAAAAAAGCCGCATTGATGACAATGCGGCTTTTACTATTTATTCAACGATTATTTTATAAACAACTTAGCAATACTAAATGCTTCAGCATACGTCAATGGTTCATCGAAAGATTCGGTCGCCGCTGCAGATGTGATAGTGATACCATCAGCGGCGATACCTGTAATTCTTGCACCTGCCTGTGTGTCTAACTCTTCTCCATTATAAACAGCTTGTGCCGCTGCAGGAATACCACCGCGATCGTTACCTGTTATCCATGGTTTAGTAGTACTTGCACCACGCGCCTTACGCATTTGACGAATGTGCGAAGCATGACGCGCCTCTACTGAGTGAATGCCCAAAGCCGCAGCCAACACAGTTTTGTTGCCCATTAAGTTTGGTGCCTGTCCTTTGTACGCTCTTACACCAGTATCTTCAAATGCTTGCGCAAGTGCTAAAAACACATCGTAGTTTGTAGGAAGGAAAGGATTAGGAAATGTACCGCCTGCAGTAAAATCAAAGTTGGGTTTTGCAACCGCTGTAGCACCTATTGCAGATCTAAGAAAAGCAACGTGCTTGTTTTCATCATCTCTTATTACTGTAAGCGCACCTATTGCTGGTGTACCTGCTAACAACGTACCATGAGCACTAACACCCATTGTATAAAATTCTGCTTCAAGATATTCAAGTGTTAAAGCAAAATTTAAAATACCATTTACATCAGTAGGTTGTGTTTGTCCGTAAGCTTTTGTAAGCAAGCTACCAAGTGCAACGGGTACAGCAGCAAGGGCTACTTTAGTACCAAAGCCAGCCATATTTTTAATAGCTGCACGGCGTGGGCTGATCCTTTCGTTAAACTCGGGGTCAACCTTTTCTAACTCTTTAAATATATTAAGTAAGTTCATAGTTAAGAATTAAGATGGTAAATTACTTGCGTTGATTTTAGTTTTTATATAAGTACCTGCAATGGCCAACACTTCGTTTGGCGTTCTTGCATATTCAATACCATTTGCAGGATTAACTACATCAGTACCTACAAAACTTCCATTAGAAATAAGGTCTCTTATTAATGCAGCATGCCTTGCTTCAACAGAAACAATTTTACCTGCTAGCGTTAAGTAAGTTGCAGATTGTAACAATGGGCCGGCACCGTTGTATGCAGAAACACCAAGGTCTTCAAATGCTTTTGCGGTTGCCAGAACACTTGTCCTATTGGTAAAGTCGATAGAGCTAAAATCAGCCTCCAAATTTGGGATAGCACTACCACCCAACGCTGCTCTAAAGAACTCACGGTGAGCCACTTCATGGTCACGGATGTCAGTTAATAAAGCACGTTCATCAGTAGTTGCACCAGTATAAAAACTACTGGCAACTTTAATATAGAAGGCAGCTTCTAATTGCTCAAGTGCAAAGGCGTAGTTTAAAATTCCGATGTCGCCACTGCCAAGGTCTAAGCCGCTATCATTCTTCTTACAAGCTGCACCAAACAACAGAAGGCTTGCTGATGCTCCGGCATATCCTAAAAAATTTCTGCGTGATAAATTAGAAATACCAGCGTCTTTTTCTTCCAGCATTTCTGGCCCTGGTTTGAGTGTTTCTTTTGTCATAAGAATGTGTTTAAAATTTTTACGTTTGATGTTTAACTTTCACTTTCGTTAAAACAGTTACGAGATATATTTTAATGTGGTTTTAATCTTTTTTATTTCTTTTAATAAACATTTCCAACAAGGCTTTTTGTTTAAGAGAGTAGTACAAATACATGCGTTAGAGCAAACAACTTGTCTTATAGTGTTTGAATATTTTTGTGGTGATCATTTAATAAAACATCAACATCGTTGTGTCACTAACTTGTACTTTCAGTTCATTATGCATCGGGTCGTAGATTATTCTTACAAACAAAAATGCCGGACAGTGCCCGGCATTTTTGTTTGTATTTGTTAGTTGCTTTAAATACTTCTATCTAAGCTAAAGAAGTGATCATCTTACTTCAATCCGCTCAATAACTTTTCGTTTAGTTGTACGTAGTTAGTATTCTTCGCGTCCTTCGCAAGCTCTAATGATTTTGTGGCTGCTTTCTTCGCTTCATCTTTCTTACCTAGTTTAACAAGGGCATTTGCTTTTTGGTAGTATGCTGTAACGCTTTTGGGATTTTGCTCAATTGCTTTATCAAACCATGAAACGGCCTGGTTTAAGTCTTTGTTGTTATCCATATAATACATTGCCGCGTTGAAGTATGGCTTTGTATCCTTGTTTAAAAGGTTATCAATTTGTGCCATTACTTTTTTATCAGTCTCGGTAGTTATCGGTAAAGTAACTACGGTATTGCCCCAAAGCAATTGCAAGTCAGTAGATGAAGTTGTCATGTTTGCAAATTGAATAGTAAAGGTTTCCACTTTATCATTCAACTTCATTGGTTTTGCCATTACACGTACCACGTCGTTCTCTTGTTTATAAGCTTCAGGGCTTGTAACATCTAGTTGCTTTGTAATAATTAAGGTCCACTCGTTTTGGCCGGGAATACTTAATAAACCATATTTTCCTGCAGGGATTTTTTTGCCACCGATTGTAACTTCGTCAGCAAAGGTTAAGGTGGTGGCATTGTTAGCACCGGTACGCCAAACACTACCGTAAGGAGCCAGGTCAACAAACAACGTTCTTCCTTTTAAGCTTGGGCGTGAATAAGACAATTCGATTGAGGCTAAACCAAAGTTTTGTTTTAACGTTTGAGTTGGACTTGGTTGAGCTGTAGTTAATTGTTGTGCATCAACAGCGGCAAACATGCATATGGCTACAACAACGCAAAAAATTCTTTTCATAATAAGGGATAAATTTTATGGGCTAAAGTTAAAGGATTATTGGTAACACGATTAGATGCATATGTTACGTACTTGCTCCTGCTGTGGAAGAAGAGTGTGTTGGTCTCACAGGTTTTCATGGTTGAGCGTTGGGCAAACAGTACAAGTGAGTGACACAACGATGCTTAATAGAAATACAAAAGCCGGTAACAAGAAAATCTTTTCCTTACTACCGGCTTTTATTTCGCTTAGTCTCTTACTGGTTTAATTACCTGATGGTATCCTTCGCTACTGTATAGGTACTGAAAAAGCCATAACCATTTTTTACATTTGTGAAAAGAAGGACAGGTTCAGCAAAAGGATTGCCGTCGGCATCTTCATAAGCATCGTAGCTTTGCCGGTATTTATAATAGTCGGCCGTTATACCATCCATTTCTATTACTGGCTTGTATGTCCTGTTGTTTCTCGGGTTAAAAACAGTTCGCAAATCCTGCTGATCAATGAGTAGAATAACTTCCTTTACCCGGCCATTAAAGTTTTTGTCGGCCATTAAAAATTGCGGATCCATGCAGTTCTCTAAGTCGGTAGGATCGGCGTTGTTCCTTCTGTCAATATCCTTGTCATTTGAATGCATGCAATAAATAGGACCGTATACCACTTCCCTTCCATCGTAGTAAGACGGCCTGCTTACGCGAAATAAATAGAAATTAGAATTAGCAGCATTATCCAAAAAGGTGATCTTCACTTCGTCTAACTTATTCCCGCTTGCATCTGTTCTTGCATTCACCCTTCTTGTTATACTTTGTATAGTAATTTTTTCAGGCGTTACTGTTTCAGCTTCAGTTGTAGTAAAACCGGGGGCATCAGCTTTTAAAAGGTAAGTTTTACCTGGCTGAGCAGTTGTGTTATATTTTACTTGATACATATTAGTGTTCGGGTCATATACAAGCGTATCCTTCAACACATTGTTTTCGTATAACTGCAGTAATGCATTTGTTACCTTATAAGTGTTAGGCGTTGTAAGATCAAGGATGCCTGCTGTTTTACCGACAAACACTTTAAATGCGGTATTCTCACTGGCAAGTCCGTCGAGCACAAGTTTAAGTGGCTGACGTGGTACGTCAACTCTAATATCTTTCTCGCACGAGGCAACTAATATTATAATGAGTAGAGAAGCTATTATATTCTTCATGTTTTTCGATTAGAATTTGAACTGGTAACTGATAGATGGAAGTATTGGAAACAAAGACACTTGTTTGAAGACCGGCTTGTATGGCGCCACTTCTTCGCTGCCCAAATAAATATAAAAAGGATTGGCACGGTTGTACAAATTGTACACGCTTATCACCCAGCTACGGGTATACCTTTTCTTAACCTTGGTAAATGTAGCGGCTACATCTAAACGATGATAAGGAGACATTCTGAAACCATTTCTTTTTTGGTAAACCTCGATCTCACGACCATCAGCGTCCATATA
>JAQBNN010000154.1 GCA_028288505.1 Segetibacter sp.
CTGGGTTCGAGTCCCAGCGGGATCACTTTACAAGCCGCTTAGTTTAAAACACTAAGCGGCTTTTTTTATCGCTGCAGTCTTCCAGGTGCACCTACAATTTAGTAAGGAGTTTTTTCGCTGCAGAAAGCACAGCTGTACAAGTGAGTGACACAACGATGTGGAGGTAGGTTATAAAGTCGGTACCAACATTAGTTTTCATGTCATCATTCTTGCGTCGCAATCACTTTATCCGCATAACAATGGTCAGCTTTTCGTTTAAATACAAGTTCGCTTTAAAATTTATACAGGCTGTTGGGTAACAACTCTCACTTGTGAATATTTATGCTTCCAGCTTTTTACCGCCTGCATTTAAGAAAGGTGTCAGCAAATCAATTGGTACCGGGAAAATGGTTGTAGAATTATTTTCAACTGCTATCTCCCTTAATGTTTGAAGGTATCGCAGGGTTAACGCACTCGGCTGCTCGCTTAAAACTTTAGCCGCATCCGACAAACGTTGCGACGCCTGGAACTCTCCTTCTGCAGCAATAACTTTACTTCTACGTTCACGCTCTGCTTCGGCCTGGCGTGCCATTGCTCGCTGCATCTCCTGCGGAAGATCAATTTGTTTTACCTCAACTGTTGAAACCTTTATTCCCCACGGTTCGGTTTGGTGATCTATAATTTGTTGAAGCCTTTGGTTTATTTTTTCCCTTTGCCCAAGCAGGTCATCTAATTCTGATTGACCTAAGACACTCCTCAAAGTTGTTTGTGAAATTTGAGAAGTAGCCATTAAGAAATTCTCCACTTCAATAATTGCTTTTTCCGGTTGCAGTACCCTGAAGTAAACCACGGCATTTACTTTTATAGACACGTTATCCTGTGTAATAACATCTTGTGGTGGAACATCCATTACAACTGTACGTAAACTTACTTTCACCATTTTCTCAATGAACGGGACGAGTATTATTAATCCCGGGCCCCGAACTCCTACCATCCGTCCCAGCCTGAATACTACCCCACGCTCATACTCGTTTAAAATTCGAATAGAACTGGCTAAAATATAAATTGCAAGCACTGCGATTATAACCGGCATCAATGGGAAACTATCCATACTATTTGTTTTTGTTTTAAAAATGACCTCTTATTAATTAAAGACGCGATCTACAAAAAGAGTAAGATTATTTATTCCTGTTACTTTCACTTTTTGACCTTGTTCAATACTGCCTGATATAGATTCTGCTTTCCATAGTTCACCATGCACCCTCACCATTCCTGTAGGTTCTAGTCTTGCTAACACTTCACCTTCTTCTCCAATTATTCCTTCAATACCAGTTACTGGCTTTGCCTTCTGCCCCTTTACAACTAAGGCCATTAAGAAAAAGAAAAAAAGAGCGGTTATAGCAGTAGTAGATAGTATTACACCCCATGATATTCTTATAAACTCGAGAGCCGAATCTGTACGTATTAACATTATTGACCCCAGGGCTAAAGCAATTACACCTCCAATACCAAGTACGCCATGACTTGTTATTTTAACCTCTAAAACAAAAAGAATAATAGCAAAAACTATAAGGGCAAGTCCTGCAAGATTTAGTGGTAAAGTATGCATTGAATAAAAGGCTAGGATAAGGCAAATTCCGCCTATAACACCAGGAGCAATTACACCTGGACTGTACAATTCAAACAATACTCCGTAAAAGCCAAGCATCATTAGTATGTACGCGACGTTGGGGTCGCTTATCATGTCGAGAAACTTCTCAACAAAATTCATTTCTACTCTAACCACTTCAGCTTTGGCTGTTTGTAAAGGTTTGTTTCCTGCACTCAACGTTATGGGCCGGCCATTAATTTGGTTCAACAGGTCCTGTTCATTTTGTGCAACGAGGTCAACTACTTTCAAAGTAATTGCCTCTGCCTCGGTTATTGAAACACTTTTTCTAACAGCATCTTCTGCCCACTCAAGATTACGGTTTCGTTTCGTTGCAATTGTTCTTATAAAAGCAGCAGCATCATTAGTTGCTTTATCGTTCATGGTAGAATCCATCGCTCCCTGCGAACTTACGGGATGAGCAGCACCAATATTTGTAGAAGGAGCCATTGCCGCAATATGTGCAGCCATAGTTATAAAAACTCCTGCAGAGCCTGCGTGTGCACCACCCGGAGAAACATAAACTACAACAGGAATATGGGATTCAAGAATGTTACTTACAATAACCCTTGTTGATTTTAGTAAGCCACCAGGCGTGTTAAGATGTATAATAAGACATTCCGCTTTTTCGCCAGTCGCTTTATCAATTGCACTTTTTATGAACGCAGCAGAAGCAGGATTGATTGAACCGTCAACCTTTATCGAAACTACCTTTTGTGCCTGCACAAAAAAAGGTAACAACAAAATGATGAGGTATAAGTAAAGGCGCTTCATAAAACAGGGTTATTAAATGAGCCTTGAATAGTAAGTGTAATTTAAGTATTTAAACCTACTTTATTACTAGATGTTTGTAACGTTCACTTGCGCTTATTCTTTTTGTAACCAGCAGAAGATTTTCATGGGATCATCGTTGTGTCACTCACTTGTACTTTTATTCTTTCAGGGCATCTCACAGCATACTATGGCTGATCTTATCGGCTCTCACCCATAGTAATCAATAACTATAGGAAAAGATCCTTTTTGTGCTGCCGATGAACGTAATGCGACGCAACGATGATCACCATGAAAACCAGTGTTTGTAACCACCAAAAAACACCTTTTCCTTAACGCCTTCTTTACATTTTTATACAGAATCTCTTCAGAATGACATAGTAAGCTTGCATTGTAAATAATACAAAAGCAAAAAAATAAAAACCATGACAGCAAAACAATTTATAACAGCAGTTGCAGTAAGTGCTGTAACAGCAGTTGGAAGTGTTTGGGGATATGGGCAATACGAGCAGATAACTTCCTATCATCCGCAGACGCCTTCCATTTTTAAACTAGCCAACTTTGTAGAAGATGCAGTAACTGGCCCAACAGTAGATTTTGAAAAAGCGGCTACTAAAGCTGCACCGGCCGTTGTACATATTAAAGTAACCAGCAAGCCGAAGCAGGTGGCTCAACGCCCCAATACACAGGCAAATCCTTTTGATGATTTCTTTGGTGATATGTTTGGAGAGAGAGGACAACCACAGAGACTAACACCACAAAGAAGAGGTTCTGGTAGCGGCGTAAGCATAAGTGCCGACGGGTATATTGTTACCAATAATCACGTAATCGATGGTGCCGATGAAATTACTGTTACACTTGAAAACAAAAGAGATTTTAAAGCCAAATTAGTTGGTAAAGATCCGAGTACAGACTTAGCAGTTCTTAAGATTGAAGCAAAAGGTCTTCCATTTTTAACCTTTGCAAACTCTGATAATGTTCGTCTTGGCCAATGGGTTCTTGCTGTAGGTTACCCTTTAGGACTCGAGACAACCGTTACTTCAGGTATCGTTAGTGCAAAATCAAGAAGCCTTGGTATTAACAGTCGCCAAAGCACTACACCAGTTGAATCTTTTATTCAAACTGATGCTGCTGTAAACCCTGGGAACAGCGGTGGAGCGCTAGTTAATGCAGATGGTGATGTAATCGGTATTAATAGTGCGATCGCTTCTCCAACAGGTTCGTACGCCGGTTATGCTTATGCAATACCAGCAAACCTTGTGAAAAAAGTAGTAGCTGATATTATACAATATGGTAGCGCTAAGCGTGCTTACTTAGGTGTAATGTTTGGCAACGAAAAATTAAGCGAAGAAGAGCGTAAGCAAAACAACATTAAAGAAGGTGACGGTGTGTTTGTAATGGATGTTGCCAAAGGTAGTGCTGCAGAACAGGCAGGGGTACAAAAAGGTGACTTCATAACCAAAGTAAATGGTGCACCTGTAAGCACAGGAACCGAAATGGTTGAGAAGATCGCATCTCTTCGTCCTGGCGATAAGGTAGCCCTTACTTATACCCGCAACGGCGCAGAAAGAACAGGTACCGCCAGCTTAAAAGGTGATGCCGGAACTTATGCAAGTGTAAAAGAGCAGGTGGTTGAAAAGCTCGGTGCTTCTTTCGAAAATATCGACAGAAGTAAAGCCGCTCAACTAGGCATCTCATCAGGAGTGGTTGTGAAAGGCTTAGGTACAGGAATACTTGCGGAGCAAACAAGAATTAGAGAAGGATTTATTATAACTAAAGTAAATAACCAAAAGGTAAATTCTGTTGACGAGTTGAAGGCATCTTTAAAGAATGCCGGAAACAGCGCCATCATAAGTGGTGTGTATCCTCAACAGCCTCAAAGAGAGTATCAGTACGGTGTGAACGATTTAAACAGTATTGAATAAAACATGCAGTTGGTTTTTGGTTTCACCCCGCTTGTCATCAGGCGGGGTTTTTTTATGCAATGGATTGAAAGCAATAACATTTAATGAAGGTTCTAATTATAGAAGACGAAGCGGCGCTGAGAGATTCTATCCATAAATACCTGGAGCACCAGGGCTATGTGTGCGAGGCCGTGGGTAACTTTTTAAAAGGCATGGAAAAGATCTCCCTATTTAATTACGACTGCGTGGTGGTTGATATTGGTTTGCCTTACGGCAATGGATTAGACATTGTAAAAGAGCTAAAGGAAATCGAATCTAAAACAGGCATCATCATAATATCTGCAAAAAATTCTTTAGAAGATAAATTAAAAGGCCTCGAACTTGGCTCCGACGATTACCTTACAAAGCCCTTTCATTTATCGGAACTAAATGCTCGTATTAATGCGATCATAAGGCGACGAAATTTTGGCGGCAGCAAAACAATACAGTTTAACGAGATACAAATTGATCCTGAAGCACAACGCGTAACCGTTGAAAAAAAGCCGGTAGACCTCACAGAAAAAGAATATCAGTTGCTGGAATACTTTATTGCTAATAAACGACGGGTGCTTACAAAAGCAGCCATTGCAGAGCATATTTGGGGCGACGATTACGAAACGGTAAGTAATTACGATTTCATTTATTCGCACATAAAAAACCTGAGAAAAAAACTACTGGATGCAGGCTGCCAGGATTATATAAAAACAGTGTACGGCTCAGGCTATAGGTTTACCGATAACTAAGTTTTTGTACTTAGCATTTGTAATTCTATTAAGCATCGTTGTGTCA
>JAQBNN010000160.1 GCA_028288505.1 Segetibacter sp.
ATAACTTAAAGAACTGAAGAACGATTGAAAGGTATTAAGTGCTACCTGGCTTTGGTAATCTTTACCTATTGCAAAGGCATCGCTCCACCGTAAAGGAAACTGTCCTACCCTGCCAAAAATGCCGATAGCTAATAACACAAAAAAAACTAAGCTCCAACCTAACCTGCTTCTTTTGCTTGCTGTAATTGGCTTGCTTAAAATGTAGTTATACATAAATTTTACCACTGCAATTAAAATAAAAATGCTAGCAAACAGAACAAGGATAAGTATGAACACTGGATAGGTCTGCCAAACCATGCCCATGGTAATTTTTGCATCGTCGAGATAATTAAGTATGCTTCCATTTAGGCGCTGGCCAACATAAGAATAATGAGGAAAATCGACTGTATAAAAAATGGTAAATACAATACTGAACAATGTGTAGATAATAAAGCTTACGAGACGGCCATACTTCTTTTGTAGCGGATGCAGTGGTTTTATGGAGCCAAAAAGAAACACTAAGAACGAGACGATAGAAACAATCCTAAGGTCGAAACGAAAGCCTAACCAAAATGCAGGTAAAAGACTTTTAAAATCACTGGAGCGGTTAAAAGAGAGTACCAGCGATAAGCGAAGCAAAGTCATTAGTAACAAAAAAAACAGGGCAGTAAGAAAAATCCATTGTATATACCTCGGTACGCTTAATCTTTGCATATCGCGCAAAGGTAATAATATTGTTCCTCTGCCTCACCTCAAGGTTTACCCGTTAAATTTTTCGCATGTTTTTACTTGATGCTAATTCTGTTTCAGTGATCGATAAAATAATTCAATGGTTCGTACTGCAGGATCAATGGCTTTTCATCCACATCAACAGTATTTGGTCTAATCATTTTTTTGACGCGTTCTTTCCCGTATGGAGAGAGTCGCTTACATGGCTACCCGTTTATCTTTTTCTCTTTCTTTTTTCCGTCTTCAATTTTGGTTGGAAAGCCTTTCCCTGGATCCTTTTTTTCATAGTAACGGTAAGTATTTGCGACCAGCTTAGCAGTGCATTATTAAAAGAATGGATAGGTAGGCCCAGGCCTTGCCGCGATCCTTTCTTCTCTCAGTTCGTACGGTTGTTACTAAACCGTTGCCCAAGTAGTGGAAGCTTTACATCGTCTCATGCTACCAATCATTTTGGCATGTCAGTTTTCCTCGCCATAACATTTAGAAAGTATATAGGCAATAAGGTTTACCTATTTTATATCTGGGCAGCCACCGTATCCTATGGGCAGGTATACGTAGGTGTTCACTATCCGGTGGATGTTATTGGGGGCGGCATTTTAGGTTCGGGCATTGGTTACTTAGCCGCTACCTTTTTTAATAGGAAGATTGGCCTGCCTCCTCTTAATGCAATACCTGTAGAGCCAGAAGAAGAAATTGAACAAAAGCGGATTTAAAAAAGTAAGCAGCTTTTGTACTTAGCATTTGGAGTACTATTAAGCATCGTTGTGTCACTCACTTATACTTTTTGTTTGTTTTGCAGCTTTGCCTAAAGCGAAACAATCAACCATAAATATTTGACCAAAAGGCAAGTAAAACTTACATGAAATAGTATGGGAGTCTGCTTAGAATTATTCCGCCAACTGCAACTTTGCCAGAAATTGGTCATACTCATCTTCAAAAAGAATGGTAGTCGTCCAACCTTCTTTAGCGGCAATTGTTGTTAGTGTCTTTCTGTCAACGTACAACCAGCTAAACCAGTCAGTCTTTTGCTTTTTGTATTCATACTGGTACAAAATTTCACCATAATATTTCTCGCCTTCCGGTAGCTTGCCTTTGTATAAATAGGCAACGTCACTTGAATCAAACAGAAGCTGCCCATTGTTATAAAGAAGCTTTTTTGCATGTTGCAAAAAGCTTGTAAGACCATTAAGGGTTGCAGCAAGTCCAATGCCGTTCATTAATAGCAGCAGGGTATCATACCGCTCTTCTTGCAACGTCCAGATGTCTTGTTGAATAATATTCTCAACTCCTCTTTCCTGCATAACTGCGGCCGCTTTCGGTGAGATCTCAACTGCAGTAACATCCATTCCTTTTTGTTGCAGGGCTAACGCATGGCTACCTGCGCCAGCGCCAATATCTAAAACCTTTCCCTTACAATTGAGTAGCGCGAACAATTCGAGTTGGGGCATTTCTGTGTCGTCTCTAAAATAAATATCGACGGGCATTTCTTCCTTACGTCCGTATTTATTGTGGATCCATAGTTTACCTTTCTGTTGGTGGTGGTAATAATCGTATATGGCCTCTCCTAAAACGTCTTGCATAAACTGGTTTCAAATAAAAGTTAGATAATGCGGGGGCGAAAAAAGGCAAGCATAGCCGAAGTGCGTAAACAAGTACAAGTGTGCGACGCAACGATGCTTAATAGTTGTTGGAATGCTTAGTACATAAATTCCTACTTAATAAAAAATCCCGCTGTTAAACGGGATTTTTTTATAGATAAACTTGTTCGAAATTAATCTGCTGTAACAGCCTGTGGTACTAGTCTTCCACCTTCTTCGGCACCTCTCTCACCAGCCTCATGATACTCGGCATCGCCGTTTACATTCCAGAGATCATATAGCTCTTCGCCGGCAACTATATTTTTAACTGCAAGCATGGCTGTCATCATGCTATGATCCTGGTTGTTGTATTTGTGCATACCGTTACGACCAACGAGATACAAGCCTGGGTACTCTACAAGTGCTTCTTTTATTTCAGCGAGATTTTCTTTGTAAACAGCATCGTAAACAGGATATGCTTTTGGCTGTCGAACAACGTACCCATCAACAACATCGGTAATGTTACCAAGGCCTATCTTTTGAAGTTCCTCTTTACCTAATTGTATTAAAGTCTCATTTGTACTGTTCCACATGCCATCGCCTTCGAAACAGAAATACTCCAGACCGTAACATGCCATTGTTGGATCGGGCACCATGAAAGGGCTCCAGCTTTTAAAGTTTTGAACACGACCGACCTTTACACTTGGATCGTGGATGTAAATCCAGTTGTCGTCGAAAATATTTTTATCCTTAAGGATTAGTACAACAGTAAGGAAGTCGCGATAACCAAGATCTTGTGAAGCCTGGAAAGCCAGCTTAGGCATGGCAGGTTTAATATGCGGAATAAGTTCGCGAATTGGCGCAGATGAAATGACGTAATCAAAGTTTCCTTCGGTAGTGCCATCACTCAATTGAACGTTCCAGTCGCTACCAGTGAATTCAATTTGAGTTACACCGGTATTCATTCTTACCTCATTACCCATTTCTATTACTTTCCTGGTACATTCTTCCCACATCATCCCAGGGCCGTTTTTTGGGTAACGGAAAGTATCGATCAACGTTTTAATAACCTTATCCTTACTTTGGTTCTTAGGTTTGAACAATGCATTCTTAATAGCAGAAGCAAGGGACAAACCTTTAATTCGCTGAGCAGCCCAGTCAGCAGAAATC
>JAQBNN010000167.1 GCA_028288505.1 Segetibacter sp.
ACTACTACCAATTATACCTGATCTTTATAATTAATCCTGTAACTAGAAGTAAGCGTCTTCGTCCAATTAAGTGAGCATTAAACGAATCAAAAGTTAATTATACCAAAAGATATCTGAAACGACAGGAGGTTATTTTCATCGTTCTAATGAAGGTAATGTGCAGGGCTGCACCATTCCTTGTATGTCTTCAATGTATCTGGTTCTCTGGGTGAAAACAGAAAGGTGATCGTTTTCTTCCTTTATCTCAAAGGACTATTTCTAATATAGAAAAGGTACAGCTTATTCTTCCTCAGCAATGTCGATTTAAAATAGAATGAGAAATTTAAAGGTACTGAAGGTTGGTTGTAGGAAACAGGATATTCTTGTATCATTTAGTAAATAACTGGAAATTTGGTTACGACAGTAGAAGTAAACAGATTAGTAACAAGAAAATGGCTAAGAAGAGCAAATAAAAGCATACTAAAAGCAAAGTAAGACATAGGCTCTCCTACTAAAAAACAAAACAGTACTATCCGCAACTACCGTTACTTTCCGATACAGAATTTGCTAAAAATATAGTCTAACTGATCCTCGTTGGTAATTTCACCTGTTATTTCTCCCAGAAAATATAGACACCTCCGTATATCTAAGGCAAGAAGATCTCCCGGAATATTTGATTGCAATCCAGTGTAAATATCTGCTAAGGATCCGTATACTAAGCGTAACGCTTCGTAATGGCGCGCATTGGTTATAATGGTACTCTCCTTATTTATTTGTCCTCCAATTACTTCATCAACCAATCGCTGTTTTAGGGTTTCTATATTCGCTTTTTTACCTGCCGAAATAAATAGCACGGGTATCTCGGCAAATTTCATCATCGTGTCATCGTTGGTAATAAGATCAATCTTATTACCAATTAGCAGGTACTTAATTTTTTTATCTTCCATTTCCAGCTGGGTAACAAGAAGGTCTTTCGAGGTAATTTCATTTACATCGAATAGGTAAATCACAACATCAGCCTGTTGCATTTTTTCAAGGCTTTTTTCTACGCCTATGCTTTCAATTATATCAGTTGTATGGTGGCGTATGCCCGCTGTGTCTATTAAGCGAAATAAGATTCCGCCAATATTTAGCACCTCTTCAATTGTGTCTCTTGTAGTACCTGCAATTTCACTTACTATCGCTCTGTTCTCGTTTAAAAGCGTATTAAGCAGGGTAGATTTACCTGCATTTGGGCGACCAATAATAGCTACCTGAACTCCCTGTTTAATAACATTTCCTAGGGAAAAAGACGATAATAGATTGTCTGTAATTTGCTTTGCAGAATTAATAAGGTTATAGAATTGGGTACGGTCGGCAAACTCTACATCTTCCTGGCTAAAATCCAACTCCAGTTCTATTAGTGCAGAGAAAGTAAGTAGCTGGTCGCGCAGAGCCTTTAAGACTTGTGAAAAACCGCCACGAATATTTTGTAAAGCATTTTTTTGACTCGCCTCCGTATTGCTAGCTATAAGATCAGCAACAGCCTCAGCTTGGGTAAGGTCTAATTTTCCGTTTAAAAAGGCTCGCTGGGTAAACTCACCTGCCTTTGCAAGGCGGGCTCCTTTTGCCGTAATAGCTTTAATAATTTTTTCTAAAATAAACTGAGAACCGTGGGCCGAGATCTCAACTACATTTTCACCGGTATAACTTGCAGGCGCTTTAAATAAAGAAATAACTACTTGGTCAAGCACGTCATTTTCCTGCTTTATTAAGCCCACATGTATAGTATGGGTAGGCTGGTTGTTTAAATCCTTTGCAGGAAAAAGTTCATTTGTTATAGTTATGGCCTCTTTCCCGCTTATTCTTATTACCCCAATTGCACCAATACCTTGTGGTGTTGCAAGAGCCACAATCGTATCGTCCCAGCCACTTAATTTACCTAACATGCTTCTACTTTAAGCAAAACTAATCTATTGTAATTTACTATTGGTTAACCTACCGTTGCATAAAGTAATGGTAGTACAAGTGAGTGACACAACGATGTTGAATGCTTGACTAATGCTGGTAAAAAAAACTCCAATAAAAAAAGATCCTCCATGTAGAGGATCTTTTTAATGTAAATATTATATGCAAGATGACTGGAAAATATTTATTTTCCTGCTGTAGAAATTTTGATCATCATCGTTGTGTCACTCACTTGTACTGCAAATGGTTACGCAGCCACTTTAGGGATCTCCTTACTATTCTTCTGACACCTGGAAAGTAACAAGCTGGATAGCCTGGTAAGTTACTTCACGACCGTTTTGAATAGCAGGTTCCCATTTAGGGCCTCTTTTAATAACTTTTACAGCTTCAGGACCGCAACTAGGACAAGCTTTAGGAACATCTATTGCTTGCACGTTACTTATGGTTCCCGTTTTGTCTACTATAAACTGAACTCTAACGGTGTAATTACCTGCTGGGGCACCATCGTCGGATGCTACTTGTGCATTAAGGTTACGTTCAAGATACCTTTTCCAACCCTCTAGTCCGCCAGGAAATTTTGCTTCCTTTTCAACTTTAGTGAACACCTTGTCGTAGTCTTCTTCTTCCTTTTTAGGAGCTGCTACTACCCCAGTACCTCTTTCTTCAACCGGCGGGGCAACAAAACCTTCGTCTTTTTTGCCTTCTTGGTTAATGGTACCGATTTTAGTATCGTCAAGTTCTTCCACTTCCTTTATTTCATCCTCTGGTTTTACTTCTGTGTCTTTTACAATCACAGGTGGTGTAAACTTAGCGATCTCAACCTTAGGAGGCTCGGCAACAGGAGGTGGCGGTGGAGGAGGAATTTCCGGCTTTTTCTCCTCTTCTTTTTTAATATCCTCTAACTGGACATCCTGTACTATGATCTGGTTTGCATCATTGTCGGTATTTTTTGCCAGGATGGTTGATAGGAAAAGCAACAGGCAAATACCGAGCATTGTACCTAGCGCAATCATAAGACGTCCCCTATAGGTTTTCCTAAGCTGGTATGCTCCATATTCTTTGTTCCTTCCTTCGAAGATGATATCGAGAATATCTGCATTTTGAATTTTGTTAACGTCCATTTTATTTCTTTTTTAATTTAGATGCAAAACATTTCAATAATCCATAAATTCATTAACAATTATTGAACTCCACCTCTTGACTCAGTTACCTGAACCAATTGGGCTTCTCCTGCTGAAATATCAACTAAAGCATAACGCTTAATATCATTGATGCTCATTTCATCAAGTATGTCTACTACATCTTTATACGTTGCATCAGCTCCTGGTTTCAATACTACTACAAGGTCTTTTTCGGGTGTTCTTCTTTTTTTGTCCATTATCACCTCCCGAACCTGCTTCATTGTACTAGACTTAAAATTAGCACCTGCAGGGTCAAGTTGACCTTCATAATAATACACGCCATTGTTTTTTCCTAACAACAATGTAAGTGCTCCACTCTCCTTTGCCTTATTCTGCTCTTCCGGCTTATCGGTATCCTTAGGCAGGTTAAGCTTCATAGCCGTTGGTTGGCTCATTGTTGTTGTAAAGATGAAAAAAGTAATCAACAAGAAACCTAGATCTACCATTGGGGTAAGGTCTACCCTTGTAGAAAGTTTTTTCGCTTTTTTTACTCCTGGGCCTTTCTTATGATGACCGCCCGAGGAGGTATCCATTTCTGCCATAACAAATTATTTTAGGGGTGAAAACTATTAATTACTCTTCTACTTTTTCTCCACGTTGAAACTTCTTCCAAAGGTCTGTTCCTTCAGGAACGTTCTCTGGATTGGTTACCATTTGAAATTTGAATTGTTCATTTTTCTTGAACGCATCAATCACATTTTTGAATTGAGGGTATTTAGCGAGGTTGTCTCCTTTAAGGAGAAGATTCATTCTTGTGTTTGTCTTTGCATGTGCCGAAGCTACATAACGCATCCATTCAACAAGCTCGTTATTTGAAGAGTCTTTTACTGTTATTCCAGGTAAACTCTCTCCTTTGAGCTGGTCGTTGGGAATTTGAAGGAATGAACCTAGCTGGGAAAGTGGCGAGCCAAAAAAGCTAGCTTGTGTAAACTTACTTATTTGTGGCTCCGTTAATCCCTGGTTCCTTCCGGCGTTCATTTGTCTTGCCATTTCTTCTTTCACCTCTGCATTATCCAGAGAAAGGAAAACCTTTCCATCTTTAGTAATACTTACGAGGGTCATGTCTTTTTCTGGGGCTACCTTAGAACTTACTGAACTTGGGGTGGTTACCGTTACAGCTTCTTCCGGTTTAAACTTAGTAGTCAAGATAAAGAACGACAACAGAAGAAAGGCGACATCGCACATGGCGGTCATATCAACCGATGTACTTTTTCTAGCTATCTTAGGTCTGGCCATTTTTAAATTTTTGTTTTCTCAATTGAGATTCGAATTCCTTTTTTTTCCACAAATAATTTAAAAACAAATTACTTGTAGTTAGAAGCGAAGCTCTGAGTTAAAGTGAAACCTGATTCATCGATACCGTAAGTGATTGCATCAATCTTTGTAGTAAAGATGTTGTAGCAAATAATAGCAATGGCAGATGTACCGATACCCAAAGCAGTATTATACAAGGCTTCAGAAATACCACGTGAAAGTTCTGCAGCAGCATTACCACCACCTTCAGCTCCAAGTGCAGCGAAAGATGTAATCATACCTAGTACTGTACCTAACAATCCCAGTAGTGTAGCTACAGATGCAATTGTAGAAAGAAACACAAGGTTTTTCTCAAGCATTGGCAATTCAAGCGCTGTTGCTTCTTCAACCTCTTTTTGAATGTTTAATACTTTTTGATCGCTATCTAGTTCTGTGTTAGTGATCATCTCTTTGTACTTACGTAAACCTGCTTTCATTACATTACCTACAGATCCTCTTTGCTTGTCACATTCAGCCAATGCTTTATCAACATCTTTATTAGCCAAATTAAATTGTACTCTTCTAATAAATTCAGCGATACTTCCTTTACCAGAAGCTTTACTGATAGTTAATAAGCGTTCAACAACAAAGGTAATTACGATTAAAAGTGTGGCAAGAAGAAGAGGTACAATTATACCGCCCTCATACATCCTGTATAGGCCACCTTTAGGTCCTTCATGTTTAGGCCAGAAACCACCCGCAGTATCAGGTTTTTCGAAATTTGCATCTGCTCCTAAAATAAAACGCCAAATAATATAACCTAACAGAATACAACCAACCGGAGCGATCCAGGCGATCATATTTGAAGATTTTTTAGGCTGTACTGAAGTTGTCGTCTTTACTGTTGCAGTAGGTCTTGTTTCCGCCATGATTCAATTTTTTGTGTTTAATGAATTTGATTAAAGTTTGTTTTTCAAATTGTTCGCAATTCTAAGGAAATAAAGTGTAAACAATTACGCGTAGCAATAAAAATTTTTTAGAGGCAATACAAATTATGAATTTTTACTTAGTAACTGTAATATCAATGTAATCAGAACTTCTACTACCACAGCAAGTTTCAGGCCACCCCCTCCTGTAAAATTAGCCTCAGAATTCTACACATGTTGACCGGTTTAAATAATAAAAAAGATTTAAAAACACTGCTGAATAAAGCGTGAAGGCAAAAATTTTAGAAGCTGGATTTTTAGAATGAGGACGTTATTTTAAGCAAAACACCTGAAATGACCGCCATGAAAAGATACCGTAGAAGTGAGTGACACAACCTGAGAGGCACAAATAACTACCGCTGGAAACAAAAAAAATGGTCTGAAACTATTACCGATTTAGTTTTTGTAGTGCGTTTGTTTTGATTTTTTATCCACCCCACTCTGTATCTTCACCCACTTTAAAAAATAACACTAAAATGAAAATGAAAAAGCTAGTAGTTATGCTTTTACTTTCCGGAATAAGTGCCGGAACATTTGCACAACAAAGGCCTGCTACCCCTTTGCCTACAACCCCAACTCCTACAGGGTCGCTACCAGGTACAGGAGTTCCTCGTATGGGTCCGCGTCCTTACCGGGATATCATTACCGATAAGGCAGTTTCGCAAAAAGGTTTGTTTATAGTTCATAAAGTTGATGATAAATTCTTTTTTGAAATTCCGGACTCTATTTTTGGAAGGGAAATTTTAGCAGTTACACGTATTAGCCGCACTGCTACTGGTGCTGGTTATGGTGGAGAAATTGCAAACAACCAATCACTACGTTTTGAAAAAGGTCCTGATAACAGGGTTTTTTTACGAGTAGTTTCTACTATTAACGTCGCAAAAGATTCTTCTCAACCAATATCACAGGCCGTGAAGAATAGCAATGTTGAACCTATAACTGCAGCTTTCGATATTAAAGCTTTTCGTCGCGATACTACAGGAGCTGTTATTGAAGTAACAGATTTCTTTAGAGGTGATAACCAGGTGGTAAGTCTTAATGCTAACACTAAAAGAAGGTACAACTTCAGTTCGTTAGCTCCTGATAGATCTTACATTGAAAGGATCACTACATTCCCCATGAACACGGAGATTAAAACTGTAAAGACGTTTAATGCTTCTCCAGCAGGAGGAATGGCTGCTCCTAGTCCATTTCCTTCGCCTTCTTTACCTGCAGCAAATGCAGCGGGTGCAGTAACGCTGGAACTAAATACCTCAATGCTTCTTTTACCAAGAGTTCCTATGGCTCGTCGTGCATTCGACCCCCGTGTTGGATACTTTGCTGACGACTTTGTAGTGTATGATGACAAACAGCAAAAAGTTGAAAACAGCACTTTCGCAGTTCGCTGGAGGTTGGAACCAAAAGACGCTGATATTGAAAAATATAACCGCGGTGAATTGGTTGAACCTATAAAACCGATTATCTATTATATCGATCCTGCTACCCCGCATAAATGGCGCAAGTTCCTTATCCAGGGTATTAATGACTGGCAGGTAGCTTTTGAAGCAGCTGGTTTCAAAAACGCAATTATCGGCCAGGAATGGCCTTTAAGCGACACTTCGATGAGCCTTGATGATGCACGATTTTCTGTGCTGCGTTACTTTGCAAGTGATATTGAAAATGCTTACGGTCCTAATGTACATGATCCCCGTAGTGGAGAAATACTGGAAAGCCACATTGGCTGGTACCACAATGTGATGAAACTTTTACACGACTGGTATATGATACAAGCAGGACCGGTTGACCCAAGGGCAAGAAAAATGGTTTTTGACGACGACCTTATGGGCGAATTAATTCGTTTTGTTTCTTCTCACGAGGTTGGGCATACATTAGGTCTTCGCCATAATATGGGAAGCAGCAGCAAAACTCCTGTTGAAAAGTTGAGAGATAAAGCTTGGGTTGAAGCTAACGGACACACTGCCTCGATTATGGACTATGCCCGTTTTAACTATGTAGCACAACCCGAAGATAACATAACGGCTAAAGGATTATATCCTCGTATTGGAGAGTACGATAAATGGGCTATCGAGTGGGGCTACAAATGGCTACCTACAAGAGATGTTGAAGAAGACAAGAAGGTCACTAACAAATGGGTTATTGAAAGACTGAAGAACAATCCTCGTATTTGGTTTGGTGGTGAAGGCCAGAACTTAGACCCAAGGGCGCAGACCGAAGATCTATCAGACAACAGTGTAAAAGCTTCTGAATACGGTATTAAAAACTTGAAAAGAGTTATACAGAATTTACCAGAGTGGACAAAAGAAGAAGCAGACAAATACGAGAACTTACAAGTTATGTACACACAAGTTGTTGGCCAGTTTAACAGGTATATGAACCATGTTGCTAAAAACGTAGGTGGTATCCAGGAAACATTTAAAAGTGTAGAAGAGCCTGGTGATGTGTATTCAGCAACACCAGAAGCCGCTCAAAAAGATGCAGTTACTTTTATTTCGCAGCAACTGTTCCAAACGCCTACTTGGTTAATCAACAAAGAGCTTCTTAATAAATTCTCTGCGCCTTCAACCAACGAGACAGTGCAAACTCTACAAGCAAATGTTTTAAACTCGCTACTTAGCGGTGCCCGCTTAAACAGGATGCTTCTTGCTGCTAATCGTTTTGGCGGTAATCTTTATACTGCTGATGAACTAATGACCGACGTTAAAAATAGCATTTGGAGCGAAGTGAAAACAAAGAGAGCTATCGACCCTTTGCGCAGAAACCTGCAAAAGACTTACGTGGATGTTTTGGTTAACTTAATTAACCCACAAACGCCAACTGTTTCAGGTCTTCCTGCTGGCTTTACAGTTGTTACAACCAACATTAAGAACACTGATATTCCAAGTATTGCACGGGCATATTTAAGAATGCTAAATGCTGAAATCACAGCTGCCATTCCCGCAACAACTGATAAAATGAGCAAGTACCACCTACAAGATGTAAGTGCTCGTATTCAGCAAGCTTTAGATCCTAAGAACTAAGCATACTTTATTTTTACAAAAAAAGCCGGTGAAACATATCACCGGCTTTTTTTTATGTTCTTCTTTTGTGTCTAAGCTTAATCCCATTACTCAACATCGTTGTGTCACTCACTTGTACAGCATATCTTTATTGACCTCCTATCAGCTCCTCTACTATAAACTTCTTTCACACCCAATTCCGTTCTGCTTTTTTTACATCGCTTACTTTATGTTCTTTTTGCCTCTTACTTTCACTTTCTATTCATATCGCAAAGCAACAATAGGATCGAGCTTGCTCGCTTTTATTGCAGGCCAAAGCCCTGCACACAACCCCACTACCGAGCAAATAATTATTCCCGTTATAACCCAACCCCACGGTACAACAAAACCAGTTCCCAGCAGCATCGAAAATAAGTTGCCCACTAAAACCCCAAGGATAATCCCGAACACAGCACCGAGTAAACTAATAATGATACTCTCAATAAGAAATTGATTTCTTATGCTGCTTCTTCTTCCACCTAAAGCTTTTATAAGCCCCACTTCTTTCGTTCTCTCGGTTACGGCCACCAGCATTATATTCATTAAACCTATGGCAGCACCAATAAGCGTAATAAGGCCAATAGCGCCGGCGGAGCCGGAAATACTTCCCAGCAAACTAATCATAGTCTCGGCTATGCTGTCGCTCTTATCAATAAAAAAATTATCATTCTCGGTCGCCGTTAATCTCCTTATTGCCCTAAAGCTTCCCGTCGCTTCGCCAATAGCGGGGTCCATCATGGTTATGTCATCAACCATAATATTTATGGTATAAGAAGTACCTGCGTTTGGCAACCGCTTTATGTTTGTATGTGTTGTTACAATCACCTTATCCATTTGCATAAAGGCGCTCGATCCTTTTGGCTTTAATATGCCAATAACACGGTAGGGCAGGTTAGCAACCCTAATTACCTGGTCAACTGCTTGTTCGGTATTTTTAGGAAAAAGCTTCTTTGCCACATCGTTACCAAGCATACAAACATTCCTTCCGCTTTCAACATCCAGCCGGTTAAAGTTTCTACCCACTTCTAAACCGTAGTTATTTATTTCAAGAAAGTTCTCGTCACCTCCTGTTGACCTTACATCAGGGTTGGTTTCTTTATTTCCATACTTGACAATAATATTTGAAGGACCACCCAATTGCACACCCACCTTTGCCGGAAAGTTGAAGTTTTCCTTGAATGTCTTTGCCTGCTCGAAGTTTATCGGCTTGCCTATGTTAGAAGTCTTATCCGGCCGAGCTCCTTTTTTAACCTGTTTCACCTTCCTAGGTCCTATATTAAAACTGCGGTCTTTAAAACGAATTCTAAAAGCATTTGCTCCCAATGTCGAGAAGTTCTCCTTCAGGCTTTGGTTCATGGCCTGTATGGCGGTAATAATGCCAATTAAAGCCATAATACCGAACGCAATTATAGCAACCGTAATGCCGGTACGAAGCCTGTTGCTGCGTACAGTTCGGTAAGAAAGCGAAAAAACATCAAGAAACTTCATGGATGTGATTAAGACTTAAAGATAATGTGAGTTGGGGACAAGGGATAATAATTGCCGGCTCGCCTTACCTATGCTGCTAAAGACTTACAGATGAAGTGATTGCGACGCAACGATGACGCTATAAAAAACAAAAGTTGGTATCAGAAAAGAACTAAATAAGCGAAGCGATTTTTACGCAAGCACGTTGTTTCTATTTTTTGAACAAGCCATAGTGGTGCTATTAAACATCGTTGTGTCACTCACTTGTACTTTTAGTAATCTACGGAACTGAAACGATGACAAGTCCCTCGCTCAATATTAATGAAGATTAGAAATACAAGAACTGCAAAAGGAGGTTAGGGAAAATACCTAAAATAATTATTACGGCTGCAACGCTAAAAAGCAAGTACCTAAACTGTGGAGTAGTTACGGGAAATGAAACGCTACCATCTTTAAAATACATTGCTTGTATAACTTTAAAGTAGTAGTAAGCACTTACTGCAGCAAACAAAACGCCTATAATAACCAGCCCAATGTAATGGCCAGATTTTACCACTGCAGCCAGCATATAATATTTTGCAAAGAAGCCAGCGGTAAGCGGAATACCTGCGAGTGATAAAAGAAAAACCGTAAGCAATGCAGCAATAAGCGGCTGCGACTTTCCCATACCATTAAAGCCGTCTAAAGTAAGGTCTTCCATTTTAGCCAACACAGCAAAAATACCAATGGTTGAAAGGCAGTAAGCTGCGGCATATAATAACAACCCTTCTTTTGCGAAATCGTTTATAGTAAAAATGGCAAACAACATAAAACCGGCTTGAGCAATACTCGAATAGGCAAGCATACGCTTTACACTCTGTTGAAATACTGCTGTAAGGTTACCAAATGCCAGCGTAAGTACAATTACCACCGCAATCATCCGATCTGATTGACCCCCCATGTGGCCATAGCGGGTCTCGAATAACCTAATGAAGGAAGCAAAGATGGCCACCTTAACAACCGTAGCCATAAAGGAAGTGAAAACTGTTGGTGCCCCGTCATAAACATCAGGCGTCCAAAAGTGAAAAGGAGCAACGGATGCTTTAAAGGATATTGAAATAAATAGCAACACCAAACCCATCGCTTCCATGTATGAAAGTTTTGGAGTAGCGGTAAATGCATCAATTACAAAGGTTCCACTATTCCCATACAACAATGCGATTCCCATTAGCATGATGCCTGTTGAAAATGCACCCATCAGGAAATACTTTAAAGAGGCTTCGTTGCCTTTTAAATTTCTTTTATCGCTGCCAGTGAGTATGTATAGAGGAATAGAAATTATCTCGATACCAATGAATAACATTAGCAGGTTGCTGTAAGAAGTTACAATGCCGATGCCGCATAAAACAAAAAAGATAAGTGCTAAACAATCGGGTGTGTTTTTTCCAATCTTTTCAATTTCACGACCACTTAGCAAAACATAAATCAGCGTGGAGAAGATACAAATGCTGTTGAAGAGCAACCCGAATTTATCGAATTGCAAAAAGTATTTTGTATTGATATTTAAAAGGTGAAAACCGCGTACTTCAGCGATATTGAAGCCCAGGAGAATTAATAAACAAATAGCAGCAATATGCCTGAAAGCAGACCTGTTATTTATGAAGACGCCACTAAGCATCATCACCACACCGAAAATTGCTGATAGTATAATAGTATTCATAATAACCTAAACTGCTATTTTAATTGGGCTAAAATTTTAGTAACTGTATCGTTAGTTAAGTTAAGCATTGGCTGAGGATACACTCCAAATACAATGATAACTATAACCAGTACTGCAAGCATCAATTGAACATTAACCGGCACTTTTATGGCTGGTAACTGGCTCTCTCTTACTTCACCGAAAAACACTTTTTGAACCATCCACAAAGTATACACTGCGGCTAATATTATGCTGGTACAAGCAACAGCAGCTATTATAATATTATGACCAAACAAACTGTTGAACATTAAGAATTCGCCAATAAAGGCGTTGGTAAGCGGCAAGGCAATATTTGCAAAAGCCAGAACTACAAACATTATTGCCAGCGTAGGCGCTTTTTGAGCAAGACCGCCTAATTCTGAAAACTTGCGGGTTCCCATTTGTTGCTCAATTACATCTGCAACTATCCAGAGGCCAATAACGTTTACGCCGTGCGCAAACATTTGAAACATTACACCCTGCAATCCACTTTCATCCAGTGTGAACATTGCTGCTGCCATTAAACCGATGTGTGCAATAGAGGAATAAGCAATTAACCGCTTAATATCATCTTGCTTAATTGCAATAAGACTTGCGTAGATCATTCCAATCACTGCGAGAATAATTACAATATCATCCACTTCCCGGGCGGCTGTGGGAAACATTGGCAACAACCAACGAATAACGCCGAACACTCCCATCTTAACCATAATACCACTTAGTACCATGGTAACTGCGGTAGGCGACTGTTCGTAAGTATCAGGCTGCCAGGTGTGGAAAGGAAATACGGGCATCTTAATAGCGAACGCGATAAAGAACAACCAGAAGAGCCATTGATCCTGGCTTTCACTATAAAAAACATTGTAAACAGAAGATGCTGCGAAGGAATGACCCGGCGTTTGAAAGTAAACGTAAAGAATACCGACAAGCATTAATAGCGAACCGGCGAATGTATAAACAAAGAATTTAAAGGTAACAGGTATCCTTTTTTCACCACCCCAAATAGAACAAAGGAAGTAAACGGGAATTAATGCGAGTTCCCAAAAGAAGTAGAAAAGCAACAGATCCATTGCGCTAAATACGCCCATTAAACCAGCCTGGGTAAGTAGCATTAAACCATAGAAAGACCCTGTATTTTTATAAGTATTTTTATAAGTAGCCGCAAATATAATTGGAAAGGAAACTGCAGTTAAAAGGGTGAGCATTTTACCCATTCCATCTAATGAAACAGTAAAACGGCTTCCTAACATTGGCAACCATGCAGCATCGCAAGTTAGGTGTGATTGATTAACAGTGTAAGCTCCAATTAACCCAA
>JAQBNN010000191.1 GCA_028288505.1 Segetibacter sp.
GTTTCGTGCGAAGAAAGGCGCTAAGGCTGTCAGCATTAAAACCTTCGGTCAGTAACACCGCTTCTTTTGCTGAATCAATTCTCGTTGTTTTATTATAGGTGATAGGTAGCGCGAGACATGCAAGACTGGCAACGGCAAGTACGCTTGCTAATATCCTCCATACTAACCCTGTCTTGTTTACCCTGTTTGTTTCTTTCCAAAATAAGAAAGCGAGCAGGAGAAAACTTAAACCAGCAACTATATAGATCCAATTAGTCATTTCGCCGGTTTAAGTTCATAAAATAGCGTTCGGATAATTTCATGTCAGCACTTCTGGCAGATTGTTGAGGAAGCTTCAACGATGTTTTTATCATTCGTTGTAATCCGCTTCCCGCAGCCGCTATATCTTTGGGTTTGTAATTATTCCTAAGTATTCTCCTCAGCGCTTCAAGAGAAGTTAAGTAGGCACCTGGCTCCGTAGCAGCTTTGGTACTTAGTTGCATACTTGCTTGTTCCAATATTTCTATTGATGGTCTCTGTAATACTTCCTTATTTCTTATTTGTTCTAACACACCTAAAGCTTTTCTTAGTGTAATTGTTCCATGGGCTTTTTGTTGAAAGTTTTGTTGTATGAAAGGTGGTGTGATTTTATCAAGTTCACCGGTTAGGCGTTTTTCTGGCTTTAGAGGTGTTGTTTTTATTCCAGTCTTTGCAACATATACCCGTGTTTGTTGCTGAAGCTCTTTCAATAATTTCAAGGCTTTATATTCGAAGGGTAGTGCATCTGTTGGTTTGTTTGTTCTTAGCTGAAGTTCAGATTTCCACATCTCGGCTAGCGTTGCTTTTAATTGCTTCTTGGTAGCTGCATCAAAAAAGGTAGCGTCTTCTGCATTGTCATGCTTATGCGATACTTCGTCTATCATCTTTTGGGCGTTCCCGAAATCTTCTGCATCGTTATGTCCTTCTTCCTCGTGCTCATGATCGTTACCAATTTCAGCATCTGTTTCCTCGCCTAAAAATTTTCCATAGCGGAGCCTGAGGAGCTTTTGGTCAACACCCAAATCGTTGCTCCGTTTTTTAAATTCTTCTATAGCTATGGTATCTCTGTCTCTCAGAAGTTGTTCAGTTTCTATAATGATCTGTCTTTGACTTCTGAAGAACGCTGGTTTTATATCTATGCCACTTGCAAGGCCTTCCATACTCATTAATTGAGTTGTATCCTCTATTCTCACTATATAAATATCGGAACGTTTCTCCTGGTTGTAGCTATCAGTAGCAGTTATGTAGAAGTAGAGCTCATCTCCCGGTTTCATTCCTAACGCTCCGAGGTCTACCTGTTTTTGTAACTGGTAATTACTATTGCCGGGAACGAAGTTGGAGAATGAGAGTTGCTGCTCTTTAAACTTCACTGCTTCACCGCTTCCGCTGGCTATAGTTGCAGATATGTAAGTGCTCCTTATACCATAGTCATCGGTTATACTAACCTCTAGTAATGTTCTCTGTGCTTGGCCAGATTCAATAACAGTATTAGGCTTTGGTGACTTAACAACAATCGAAGGAAATTTGTCCTTTATAATTTCTATTTTATATAACTCTGACAATGCTCCTGCTATTTTTACCTGGTAAAACCCCGGCGATCTTACCAGCTTTGTTGCAGACCACGAAGTATTCGTTTTATTGGTTGCCTTTAGTTTTATAACAGACTTATCATTAAAGATTAGATCCACACCTTTAACTACGGAAGTTGTTGTAATATTCCACAGCAAGGTTGCGCCTTCTTCTGCTACTAGGTTAAATTTACTTTGCGCTCTTGTGCCTTTTCTCGTGTAGGCGGGTGGGGAGATCCTGAGGTTTAATTCATCTACCTGTGGAAGTTTTGTTTCTGGTTTTGTAGTTTTTAAATCAGTACCAGATGCGGTAGTCTCGGCCTGTTTGCCTAAATATTTTGAAGGGATTAAAAATAAAGCAGCGGCAATAACCGAAGCAAGTACAAAGAAGATCAGGGCTATTTTTAACTTCCTATCTACCGTTATTGGCTCAGGTACATTTTCTTCAATTGCTTCTTCAATTTTGTTTAATTGCAACTTCTCGAGGATGTTCATGTTATCGTATGGCTTCAATAGTAAGCTGGTACTTTCCTGCAGTTGAGGTAAAGCTTTGTTTAAAAACTGTGCGACATCCTCTTCACTTATTTTTTTGTACAAAAATTGAAAGACTATCAATACAAGAACAACAAAGATCAATGGAATTATAACCCAGGTTGACTGAAAAACTTTAATTGCGAATGATGACAATAGTAAGGTGATGGCTAAAGCAAACACCATGTGAGAGAGCAATATTCTTATTGTCCACTTCTTCTGCAATCCCTGTATGATAAGTTTGCCTTTATGCTGCCCCATAAACCTCACGTTTTTTTGACTTGTAGGACACTATTCTTTCTATAAGGAATATAATGAAAGCTACTACCCAAAGCACTTTTGTAAGGTCGTGTTTTTGTAATAGACTTTCCTTTGGGAAGACTTCCTTTTCGTCAACTATTGTAGGTTGAGCCTGAAGGTCCTCAACTATTCGTTTGTCTGGCTGGTTTACTTCTGGAGCATTCCCGTTGTAAATCAAACGATAAATAATTTGGGGAAACTCGTTACTCCAGGGAAGGTCATTCCACTGTGGATTTAGGCGGCTATAGAAATGATATACCCGCCTGGATTTCTCTTTTACTAGTAATGGCTCGCCATATCCATTCTTCCAAATTTCGCGAGAATTGGTAACTCTTTTATTTTCGATGGCCTTATAAACATTCAGGCTTTCAACCGAACCTTCACCATCTTCACCTCCTGCTAGCATAGTTGAATGAATATTGAGCACTTTTCCTTTCTCATACACAAAAACATTATTCTTAACTAGTGCAATAGGAAGATCATTCTCTGATAACCAAAACAACCAGTCGTAGTTTTTAGCAATGCTATTTGCATTACCAACAATAGTCGTTTTAATCTTTTGCTTAGTAAAATCCCTTAAGGCATTTAAAGCAGCTTGCAGGTAGTTTGCATCAGTAGTAAACCTGTCAGTATAAATAAAAATCTTTAGGGTAGAAGTATCAACTTCCACTGTATTATTAAAGCCTCTGGCCAAAGTGTCTTTGTAAATAACCTTTGTTTTACCTTGCTCTAATATAACGTCAAATTTTTCATTTGAAGTTTGATAAGAAAGATTCTGGAAGGTATAATAAGTACCGTTAGCATTACTGTTAGCGATTGCAACACGAACGCTGTCAGTAGTTGTTTCAAAAGCGTTTTCCATCCACGTCACTGCTGTGTCAGCGGAAGGATAAATATCCCATTTTAAATTCATTGCAAGGTGGGGCCTGCTTCCATTAAACCTGTTCAAACTGTTTTCAGTAAAAATGTAAACAGGAAATTTTTCGCTTACTTGTTTGTTAAGTTCCTTCAATAGAGTCCAATAAGAAGCAGGTGATTCTGTAGAAGAAGTTTGATCTGTTTTTAACGCCTCTTCCAACTTAATCGTAGCGAACCCTTTCTCAAAATAATGAAAAGAGTAACCAGCGTTAACCAAAGAATCAACAGTAGGTTTGAATTTATTATAGCCTTCCTTCAAACTTTTTCTTTCTATTAAAACCCACCCTTTTTCTTTTGTTAGGTCTACCTGTTCTTCCCACAACGGGTTGCTTAGTAGTAAGGCAATAACTATCGGCAAAAGGCAACGAAGCAACAACAGCAATAATTCTGATAGCCGAAAACTTTTAGCATGTGCCCGTGCACTTTCTGTAAGAAATGCAATGCTTCCAACTTTTAATGTTTTTCCTTGCTTTACATTCCATAAGTGTATTACTATCGGAACAGCTATTGCTGCCATTCCCCAAAGCCATATTGGTTGTGTAAATTGCATCAAAGCCTATCCTCTTATTTTGTTACGCTGTTTTAAAAAATCCATTAATGCTTGCTCTACCGGTTCATCCATCGTAAACATGCGGTAGAAAATGTTTTTATTCAGTAGGGTGGTCCGTACTTCGTTCAGGTAATTATCCATTTTCTCTTTATACTGTTTATTGCTATTCGCCGGGTCTATCCTAATAGTTTGTCCTGTCTCGAGATCTTCTAATGCCGAATAACCTTTGTAATCAAGTTCCAGCTCATTGCGCCCCATTAAGTGAAATACTATTATCTCGTGCCTGTTGCTTGCCAGTGAATTAAGCAGCTTTGTTATCTCTCCATTCTGTTCATAGTAATCAGTAATAAAAATGAGTAACTCCTTTTTTCTGCCCCCCGAAAAAATATTTTTATAGTTAACCGGTTCTGTAAATTTTCCGGCAGGATGAATATTTTCTAACTGGTAAAAAATGCGTGAAAGATGTTGATGATCTTTACGTGAAGGCAAAGAAAATAAGCTGTTATCCTGGAACACATAAAGCCCTATTGCGTCACTCTGCGAGCTGGCGAGGTAAGCTAACGATGCGGCAAGGTATCTTGCATATTCTATTTTTGTAAAAGCACCGTCTACGTGATTCATTGATGCACTAGCATCTACTAAAAACCTTACAGAAATACTTGTTTCAATTTCTGATTCACGTATGTAATAACGGTCGCTTCTTGCAAATATTTTCCAGTCAAGCCTTCGCAAATCATCACCTGCCTGGTAGCTGCGGTATTGACTAAACTCCATGCCCTCGCCCTTTACATTACTAGCTTGTATGCCGGCCATAAATCCATCAACTGTTGTTTTTGCAGCCAACGGCAAGTCTTTAATAGACATCAATATCTTCGGGTCTGCAAGCCTGCTCATGTTTTATTTTTTGTTTCGCTTTTTTGCATCCGACCTATCATATTTGTTCAATAGCATTACTAAATTTGAACGGAGCGTCGCAAGCAAAGCCACTCATTCATTCAAATGTTGGCTCAATAAATATTTTCACTCCAAAAGTTAATGATTTTAAATACGGGCTTTAGTTTTTTATAGCAGCATCGTTGCGTCGCAATCACTTCATCTGTAAATCTTTTGGCAGCCGTTCTCACCCCCTTTTTATCCCAGCTTTCCTTTTGGCCGTTCAATAGCTTTAAGCAAAGTTGTCGTCACGTCATCAGATGTTATATTCTCTGCTTCGGCTTTGAAGTTCATGAGAATACGATGTCGTAAAACCGGAGGCGCCATTGCATGCAGGTCGTCCATAATTACCGCGTACCTGCCTTTAAACAATGCCCTTGCTTTGGCAGTTAAAATAAGTGCCTGGCCCGCACGTGGCCCGCTACCCCAACGTACCCATTCCTTTACATAAGCAACCGAAGAAGTATCGGGCCGGGTAGCACGAATAAGACTGGTTACATACTGCACCAACTCATCGTTAATACTTACATCGCGTACAAGACTTTGCAACTGCTGTATTTCGCTTGCGGTTAAAACAGGTTGCACGTTTGCTTTCTTATTGCCGGTAGTGCTGCTTAAAATATTTATCTCTTCCTGCTCAGTGGGGTAGCCAATTTTTACATACAATAAAAACCGGTCGAGTTGTGCTTCAGGCAATGGATAAGTGCCGGCCTGCTCAATAGGATTTTGGGTGGCAAGAATAAAGAAAGGCCGGTCTAGTATATAGGTTTTACCTCCGTATGTTACTTCAAACTCCTGCATAGCCTCGAGTAAAGCGGCCTGCGTTTTAGGCGGCGTCCTGTTGATCTCGTCAGCCAACACAATGTTGGCAAACAAAGGCCCCTCGTTAAACTTAAAAAATCTTTTACCTGTTGCGTGATCTTCTTCTAATATTTCGGTTCCCACAATATCAGTAGGCATTAAATCGGGTGTAAACTGGATGCGATGAAAAGATAGATGCAGTGCCTGCGATAGCGTTCTTACCATTAATGTTTTTGCAAGCCCCGGTACGCCTTCCAGCAAACAATGTCCACCAGCGAGTAGCGCAACTATAATCTCTTCAAGAATAACATCCTGCCCCACTATAACTTTTTGTATCTCGGCTTTAAGTAGCGGTAGTTTGCCTAATAAATCTTTTACCGTGCTCTCTGTTAATTCCAAAGTGTTAGTTTTAATAATTAATTCCGCTTCGTAAAAAAAGGAAATTAGTTTAAAAATAGAACCGAAAAAAATCGGGTGGTTTATATGCAATAATTAGTGGAAAATGGGTAGAGCGAAGTTCACATTTACGAGATTGAAATACCGTTCGGGCGATTGGAATACCGACCAGCGCATGCCTTCTAATATCTTAAACTCTTTAATTGAGTACACAACTATTCCTGTAAACCTGCAGGAAAAAGTAATTGATTTGGGCAGTAGTGAATTATTTCAGTCTCCTTTTACTTACCTCAGCGGGCATAAGCTGGTGCAATTCGACACGCATGAGGCAGCTTATTTTAAGAAATACGTTCAGAACGGCGGGTTCGTTTTTGTTGATGACTGCAACCATGACATCGATGGATTGTTCGCAAAATCGTTTGAAGCACAAATGAATTCGTTGTTCGGGACAGGAGTACTAAAGAAGATTCCGAATAAACACGATATCTACCACTCATTCTTTGTGTTTGAGAAAGGCCCGCCTACTACTTCCTTCGAGTTAAATGGGTGGGGTGATGATCTTGTTCATGACTATTTAAAAGCCATCACCATTAATGGCCGCATAGCTGTTCTTTATAGTAATAAAGATTATGGTTGCGAGTGGGATTATGATTTTAGAAACAAGCGATTTCTAGCAGAAGACAATACAAAGTTTGCCATGAATATAATTATGTATGCTATGGGGTAATTGCGTTCCCTATCTAAAAGCCTTCCATATTCTTCTCTTCGTTCAATTTAATTTGGTTTGCTTAAACCATGTTATATTTATTAGCGAGGATCTTCGGTATTTCATTGCGTTAGCCCCAGTGCTAAGGTTTTTTTTGTAACTACTCGAACGCTGCGGTTTTGAGGCTTAAATTCTATCGGTTCTCTATAATAAATAACGATATATTATATCTTGACAAGCAAGGTCGTTTTTGTGCGCTCACTGGTAAAAGATGTTAGTAATAATTTTTTTGTACCGGGCATTCGCACTGCTATTTAGCTTTTCTTGCGTCGCACTCCTGTACTTTTCTAGCTCTACTCAGCAGTAAGGTTGCTTAAAGATTTAGTTGATGCAGGGCGCACTAAAGTACAAGTAAGTGACACAACGATGTTTAATTGAAAAACAAATGCGGGCTACCCTAACAACTTTTCACAGAGAGTGACGTTTAGTTACGCTGGAAACGAGGGTAACTGCAATCACGCAACAAACCGAGCCAAATAGTTGAATGGCAAGGTTTTTAAAGTATTATTCAACAATCAGCTTATATTAGAAATATGTTCAAAAAACAATCTTGCTTTATTTTTTTATTGCTTATATCAAATATTCTATTTGCGCAACGGAATAAAAGCCGCGATACTGTTATGGCTGCCGGACCCGAATACAAGACATCTGGGCTACATCAATTTTTTTGGGGTAATAACTATAGAAAAGAATGGGCTACGCCTATTAAAGTTCCCACATTTATGCTTGACACCGCTAAAGGAGGATTAAAGCCAACCAAAGCAGGTGGAGGCAATCAAACCAAATCGCTTCAACTGGAAACCAAAACAGGTAAAGAATACGCACTTCGCACGGTAAACAAAACACTTGGAAAAGTGCTTCCTAAAGCCTTTCTAAACACCTTTATCGAAAACCTGGTGAACGATAAAGTATCCATGTCTCATCCTTACGCAGCCGGTACTGTTCCTCTTTTAGCAAAGAGCGCAAAAGTTTACCATACTTATCCGCAATATTTTTACCTGCCCCAGCAACCGGGGCTCGATACTTTCAATAAAGCATTTGCTAATAAAATGTACTTGTTTGAGCAGAAGGTGGATGGTGACTGGAAAGAGGCCGCTAACCTGGGTAAGTTTAGCGACTATAAAGGTACTGACAAGGTGCTTGAGAACCGGTTAGAAGATAACGATACCGAAATAGACCAAAAGCAATTTATTCGCTCAAGAATATTTGATTGGTTTATTAACGACTGGGACCGCCACGAAGACCAGTGGGAGTGGGGCGTAATTGAAGGTAAGGATGATAGAAAATTATACATACCAGTACCTCAGGACAGAGATCAGGCATACTTTAAATTCAACGGCGCTTTATTAAAACCGTTAATAGCCGTTTCTGGTATAAAGTATTTCCAACCGTTTAAAAAAGACCTAGAGGATATAAAAACTTTTAATTACGAAGAAAGAAACCTGGACAGGTTTTTTGCAAACGAAATGAGTTTAAGCGATTGGCAAAGCATCGCAAGAAACATGCAGCAATCTATAACCGATGGGGTAATTGAAGCTGCAATAAAACAATTTCCTCCCGAGATTTATGCTATCTCCGGTCGTCAAGTAATTAATACGCTTAAGGCTCGTCGTGGTAAATTAGAAAAGTGGGCTACTGCCTATTATAACTTTATTGCTAAAGAAGTTGACGTAACAGGTAGCGAAAAGCGGGAGCATTTTGAAGTAAAAAGACTAGCGGATAATAAAACAGAGGTAAATATTTATAAAATAAGTAAAGATGGCAAACAGGATAGCAAGCCTTTTTATTCCAGAACTTTCAATGCAAAGGAGACAAACGAAATAAGGTTGTACGGTCTCTCAGGCAATGATACCTACACTGTTTCGGGCGATGAGAGAAACACAACACAGCTACGATTGATTGGCGGGAACGAAAGAGACTCGATGACTATTGCCGGCAGAGGTAAAGTGCACATTTACGATAATAACGATAATAGCCTACAATTAACCACACCTGCCCGGCTTCACCTTTCAGGCGACAGTGCTATCCACGCTTTCGAATATAAATCGTTCCGGTATAGTAAAAGCGGCATAAGCCCTACTATATTTTACACCAACGAAGATCGGTTATTTGTAGGGTTAGCATATAACCTTTTACGCCAGGGATGGAGGAAAAAACCTTTTGCAGCAGAGCAAAAAATCAATTTAAATTATTCCCTTTCTCAACAGGCACCAAGCGTAATCTACAATGGGCTTTTTCCAAAAGCGCTGGGTAAATTCGACTTAAACTTATATGGTAACTGGGACGCGGTGAGGTGGACGAACTTCTTCGGCTTGGGTAACGAAACTCAGTTTACCGTTAGAGACATTGATTATTACAGAACCCGCTCCGAGGAGTGGCAGGCTACCGCAGGTGTTATTCGCCGTTTTGGTACCAGTACTTTCCGCATTAATGGATTATACCAAAGCTTCAGGGTCATTAACGACCCCATAAAGTATGTTGCCCGCAACTTGGCCCCTATTAATGCTGATATTTACAGTAAAGATCAATTTGCAGGTGGACAGCTTATTTATTCCTTCCATGCTGTTAACGATTCAATTGTTCCTACCAGCGGAGTTGCATTTGTTGGTACTGGTACCTTCAGGCAAAATATAAAAGACAAAACAAGATCAGTTGGCAACTACCAGGGCCACTTGCAACTATACGTACCCTTAATATCAAAGTTTTCTTTGGCAATTAGGGTAGGCGGCGAAACCGTAACAGGAACACCAGAGTTTTACCAATTCGCCCAAATTGGCGGTGGACAAACTTTACGCGCCTTTAGAATGGGTCGGTTCTGGGGCAAGTCGGCCTTCTACAACAGTAACGAGTTCAGGTTTATCAGCAATATGAATACCTATCTTTTAAATGGCAAAGCCGGCCTCGTAGCATTCTTCGATAACGGCAGGGTGTGGATGCCAAATGAAAAATCAGACGTATGGCACACCGGTTTTGGTGGCGGTATTTTGCTAGCTCCATTTAATAAAATACTTGCTGATGTAACCTATGGTGTTTCTAAAGACGAATCATTAATCCAGTTAAGACTAAGTAAATCATTTTAATATTATCCTGTTTCAGTAAAGGCAGCAACTAAAAAGTGCTGCTTTATTTGTGTCTTAATCATTCATTTTTTTTTGGTATTATTAATGGTATACTTTTTTGTTTCAGGCATTTGTGCTATTATTAAGCATCGTTTTGTCACTCACATATACGGCAAACCAATACGCACCCTTTCAACTATTAGTTGCATTTTCTACCCGTTCCAGCCCTCCATTACCACATCCACCAGACAGGCAAAGTAATTGTGTAGGATAAGTATGCTCATCCTGCGACCTTAGCAGGAAGAAATTGAGAACAATAAGAAAGGTGATTATGCAAAACTTAAGTGCGGTTCAGTTTAAAAACGACTTCGTAAAAAATTTTAAGGGTGATGAAAGCGGTGATCTTTCTCCCCGCCAAACACCCGGTGTTTTTTATAGTAAAGCCATTCCTACCCCGGTTAAAAAACCAACACTGTTAGCCTGGTCAGAGGAACTGGCCAATGAGTTAGGAATTGAGCAACCACAGGATCAAAAAGATGTTGATATACTTGGTGGAAACCTTGTTACGACTACCATGCATCCATATGCTGCCTGTTATGCCGGCCACCAATTCGGCAACTGGGCAGGCCAGTTAGGCGATGGTCGGGCAATAACACTCGCCGAGTTAAAAACACAAGCCGGAAAGTCTTACGAACTTCAATTAAAAGGTGCTGGCCCAACCCCTTACAGCCGCCGGGCAGATGGAAGAGCCGTGTTGCGATCCTCCATAAGAGAATACCTGATGAGTGAAGCAATGCACTACCTTGGTGTTCCCACCACAAGGGCTTTAAGCCTGGTTAGTACCGGCGACAGAGTAATGCGTGATATGTTCTATGACGGCAATGCCGAGTATGAACCAGGGGCGATCGTTATGCGTGTAGCACCAAGCTTCTTACGTTTTGGAAACTTTGAAATACTGGCCGCACGAAACGAGATAGAGAACCTAAGAAAGCTGGTCGATTGGACCATCAACTTGTATTACCCCTACATAACAGGAGAAGACAAAATAATTACCTGGTATAAAGAGATCATGGAGCGCACTGCAAAATTAATGGTAGAGTGGTTAAGAGTAGGCTTTGTACACGGCGTAATGAATACCGATAACATGTCTATTCTCGGTCTTACTATTGACTATGGTCCGTATTCTTTTGTTGATGATTACGACCCCAATTTCACCCCAAACACAACTGACCTTCCCGGTAGGAGGTATGCATTTGGAAAGCAATCTTCTGTAGCAAAGTGGAACCTTGGCTGCCTCGGTGGAGCAATCGCCCCGCTATTTGAAAACACCGAGGAATTAGTGAACGTTTTAAACGGCTACGATGATTTCTTTTGGATGCAGTTCTACACCATGATGGGTAACAAGCTTGGGTTAGATGAATTAAGGCCCGAAGACATAACCATGATTGGCGAATTTGAGAAGGTGCTTCGAATGGTAAAGCCTGACATGACTATTTTCTACCAGCTTCTCATGGACGTTCCCGCTGAAATTGAAAACGAACAGGCTGTTGTAACACATTTTGCTGAAAGCTTTTATAAAGAACCAACACCAGAGCAAGTTGAAGCGTTGTATACATTAATAAAAAGGTACGCCGACAGAATTAAGCTGAACACAACCACTCGTGAAGAGTCGCAGGAAACAATGAGAAAGGCGAACCCCCGCTTTATCTTAAGGAACTATTTATTACACCAGTCAATTGAAGAATTGGAGAAAGGGGACAACACTCTGTTCGAGAAATTGCAGCAGGCGATGAAGGATCCCTACTCGAAAAGGTTCGATGAGTTTTTTGCTAAACGACCGGGATGGGCAAGCCAAAAGGCCGGCTGTTCTATGTTAAGTTGTAGTTCGTAAAAAGGTACAACGAACATCAGCTCTTTTAAAAAATGGCATAATCTTTTAGGCTAGTTCTTGTGCCTTTTATATAGCGAACAAGTTGAAAAGGGTAGAATAATTATGGTACAAGCAAGGGTGCTACTATCAACATCGTTGTGTCACTCAATTGTACTTTTTGTACGGGTCGCAGCACAGCAATCGTTTTATAAACAGTAGTAACTATAAATAAACAATCATTTTAAAATAGATACCATGAGTAACAAAGACAATACAGCCAACCAGGGCAACGATGGAACAACAACGAACAACAAGGGAGAAAGCCAACAAAGTCATCAGAAAGGTGCAAAGAGTGTAGCCAAACACGATACAGGCAAGCACAAAAAAGACGACTCTGATGGCGATGTGAAGCAGACAACGAAAAAGCAATCGAATAGTATTTAAGCAATGTAAAAACAAAAGCGCCTGGCTCATGCCAGGCGCTTTTGTTTTTAGTATGAGCCTTTTATATGCTCCCTAAACCGCATGTTGATTTTTCGTGCTCCCCAAGGCGATGCGGTACAAGAGTGCGACGCAAGTAAAGCTTAATAGTAGCAATTGGTTCGGATCAAAAAAAACTTCTAGAGTTTCACGCGAGGAAACCTATTGTCCTTTAATTCCTGGTTGTATTGTTTTAAATACTTGCGATTACTTTTAGCGCCCACACTACTTGCTAATCCGCTCAAGGTTGTCTTGACGATATAGTTTACGAACGACTGTGTAGAGTCGTGTTTAAAATACATTACCCCCATTCGCCTAGTATTATTGTTCTTTATAAGCAAGGTGTTTGCCACAAAGCTTAGTGCCTTTTGCAAAAACGTAGACTGGTTAGGGTCGCCATCTTTTATAAGCTGTATGCTTAGTTTATGATAGTGCATATCCATTTCTCCAAGTGCTACATCTTTTCTACCTACAGCCCGAAAGGATACAGAGTCTAAAGTGCCTGAAGCAATTTTTACATTAACAATGGGCACCACAACAGGATTTAAAACGGAGAGATCAGCAGATTTAATCTTAGCAGTCAACAAAAAGCCGCTGAGCGAGTCTTTATATGATTCCTTCAGGGTAAGGTCGATGTGCGCAGAGTCCATAAGACTAGCCTGCAGGGTTAATGAAAGCGAGTCGTTATCTAATAAATTACTGTTCTTTATATTGGTAAGAGACCCGTTTACATTGCTGAGAAGTAATGTTCCTTCCTTACGTGATGTTTCGTTTTTTTCTCCATAAGTAATAGTACCATCAACTATTTGTAAACTATCCACTGATACAGGTAGAGCAATGTTTTTAATCATGTCAACCGGTAAATCTTTTTTTCTTGGAAAGGGTGACGATGGAGGCTTCTTGTCCCTGTATACGGTTAAGATTGGGTTCATGATCTTGATAGTTTGGGCAATAAAGGAGCTATCCTTTTCGTACTGCGAAACATCGAGACCGCAAATGGAAATAGCACCCGTTTTTACAGTCATGTAATCTAACTCGTACAGGGCTTTTGCCATAACAGAATCAACCGGGCTAGTTGGGTGGTAAACAAATGAATCGAGACTAAGCGTTCTGCTACTATTCGTATAATTCGCATTATACCATAGCAACGTTTTATTACTATCAACATATTGTCCATGTGGTATGTGCAACCACGCCGTAAGATTTGCTTTCATCAACTCAGTAAAATCAGGCAGGTATTCCGACGATAGGCTCAGGTTACCCAGCGAGGCCTGTTGAAAGCGAAGGTTGTTTTTTCCTTTGCCCATTTGCAGCCCTTTGGCATTTTGCACTAAGAGTTTATTTACCGATCCATTCCAGCTCATTTTGCCATCCTTTTTACCAAAGCTGATGCTCGAAAGGTCTACGTCTATTTTACCTTTTTCAATTCCTAATATCTCACCCGTTGGTTTGGCAAATGTTGCAGCGGTTGTGTTTATTTTTAATGATCCAAGTTGCATTCCCCCACCAGATATCACAATACCTGTTGCTTGTACAATGCTGTTATCCGACCATGGAATATTTACGATAGAAACAGAATCGTTGCGGTGCGTGGAGATACTAATATCTGGCTCGAGCGCGGTTAAGTTATCAATACGAATAGGAGACTGCTTAGCTGTAGTATCATGGGCGGCTGTTGCAGTATCCCATTTACTCATTTTTATAACAGGCGCTGTTGCAAGTACATTAGAAAGATAGAGATCGTTAGCGAACAAAGCATTAAGGTCAGTTAAAAAGTCTACCTGCGGCGATTGAATGTTTAAAGAATCGCGACCCTTTATTTGTTGTACACGAACGCCGGTAAGAGATGAAGCATCGCTACCCGTTACTCTATAAGAATCGGCATTTACTTTTACTTCCTTACTGTTCACCACCAAATCGTTTCCTGCTATAACAAATCCTTCTACACGCAAAAGGTCCTTTCCTTTTTTATACAGTGAAGTTGCATCCAACGTGTGTATAAAAGTAGAAATGGCGGTGGGGCCGTTAGATATATTCAGCTGTGTATTATTACCAGAAAGGTTTCTCAGGTGAACGCTGTTATCATTGTTCTTATCGTTCTTGCCTGACCGAGGTAAAGCTTTTAAAGAAACGGTAGCACTTTTCCAACCCAGCCCATCTACATCAATTGTTTCCGCATCTTCGTCGAGCTGCATATTGTCAAGATGAACGCTATTGATAGTAGCAGCTATTTTATTTCCCAGGCTGGTAACAGAAATTTTATCAGAATATAAGAGGTTGTTTCCCGTTGATTGTACATTTTGTAACTGTGCAGTAATATTTTTTAGCCTTAATACTCCGTTTCTAAACGATAGGTGGTCAACCGCTCTACGCAAACCTTCTCTATTGGTAGAGCCTAATAATTTGTTGCTGTAGATATTGAAGTTTATATCCTTGATATTAAAAGATGTTGTGGCCCCCAATTGCATGTTCATTTGGCCATTAATAACTGAAACATTATCGAGTGCCAATAGGCTATCTACGTTCTGTAGTGCATCAAAAAGATTTATTTTCTTACCAGTAGCACCAGACTTTAAACGCTTAAAGTTTATGATAGGATTGTTAAGAACAGCTTCTTTAGCAATCATGTTTTGTTCGAAGATCAATTGGTACCAGTCGAGTTGAGAAAGCTGGAAAAAAGGAACCTTAATGTCGATCTCGTTACGCACCTTGTTTTTTCCTGACCTGCTTAGAATGCCAAAGTTGTTAAGCATTATCTTGCTGTTCAAAAAATGGAGACTATCAAAACTAAAGGCTGTCGAACTATCCTCGTTATACAAATGGTAGTCCCGAAGCGTCATGTCAAAACGCTTAATTGATACAGGACTTGAAGAATCGGGATTGACCCGAAAACCGATCATCTCAAAATTATCTTTATTCGAATTAGAGAACGACCGCTTTGTTTTACCATTAATATTAAAATGGATCCCTGCATTTTTTACACCTACAAAAGCAAGGTTAAGGTTGCCGGTTAACTCACGAATAATTTTATCAGGATCAGGAATTTCAGTTTTCTTTTTTACTGCATCCGATCTAAAAAGATTGAAGTCAAACAAAGGCTCTTCGCAATAAACGGAATCAGCTTTTATCACATTTTCCCTCGACATTGCATTGAAGTCAACGCCTGTAAGCGAGAGCTTTTTGAAGAAGATTTTATAACTGCTCTTTACACTGTCTGTAGCCAAGGCTGTTACTGTGCAACTGTCCAGTTCTATCCGCTCTCTAAATAAATGGAGGTTGAAAGATTTGAACGATAAACGGTGCCTTCCTCCGGGCAGTGCAATGTCCTGGTTGGACGTCCTCAACTCGATCGTTTGGTCATTCTTTATATAAATATTCTTATTGCCCTTCTTTATAGTTGAGCGGGCAAGATCAAAAAATATATTAGAAACGGTAACAGGCTCACTGCCAGGTTTCATTTTGTTAATGAGGCTGATCTTTGCGTTATCTATAATTACCCTCCTTACTCCAAATTCGTTTAAAGCAGCGAGCAGGGAGTTGTATAACTTACCCATCTCTTGAGGTATTGACAACTCATCTTTTGCCACTGGCCTTTTAGTATCTTTACGCCATTGCATTATCTGCACTACCGGGTCTTGTATTCTTAAAGAATCGAGGTAGAGCTTTTTCTTAAATAGCAGCGCCCAAACTGATCCCACCTTCAACGAAAGTTTGTTGAAAGTAACATGGTAGGTTATCGGTTCATTTACACTGTCGGTACTTACAAGGTCCAGTTCGTGTATTTGTAATCGCTTCGAAAAAATGCTAAGTTCAAGTTGCGAAAGCTCAAGCTTAATTTTGCCTTTAGATTGTTCTGAAATATATTGTTTTAGTACCGTTCGTGCATTATGCTCGAACCAGAAATGCAGGGCGAGAAGAATAGCAATAAATATCCCTGCTATAATAATAGAAGTTTTTAAAAAACGTTTACGAGATTTAAGATTTGTAGCAGTCATTTATTTGGCAGTGCGTTCATATATCACATTTGTCACAACCATCCGGCCTATTTTAAATTTAATCATATTTAATTTCCTAGTTACTTTTTAAGTAGTATTCCAAAGGATCCTCCCACCTGATATATTAAAGGTAACAACACTTTAAAAAACCACAGGCTTAGGCAGATTACTTAACAGCCGGTTAACTATAAAAGTTGAAATAATGCACCATTATTATTGCCGCATAAACAACTGGTAGTAAAAGTGAGTGACACAACAATTTTTAATAGTAATACTTAAGCCAAGTACAAAAACCTCCTCATACTTTATTAAGAATTCCTCCTTCACCAGGCAGGGAAAGCTCAATGTTTTTTGTGCTCAGCCTGTCTTTAATAAAAGTAATGGCCGTTTTGCCATGCGGTTTTGGAGTGCCATTCGCGTCCAGGTTTACAAATACCAGTTTTTCTATGTTTAGGATTGGTTCGCGAGTAAGCATATTCCGAACCTCGCACCGCATAGCTAAAGAAGTACTGCCAAAGTGTGTAGCAATTATGCCTATTTCAATAATGTCCCCTTGCTTGGGTGCTTTTATAAAATTAATCTCCGAGATGAATTTTGTAACAACGTAGGGGTTCTCCAATTGTACGATGGCATATATCACGGCCTCCTCATCAATCCATTGCAAAAGCCGGCCGCCAAATAGGCTATGGTTAGGGTTCAGGTCTTCGGGCTTTACCCACTTGCGGGTATGAAAATTCATTTTACTTTCTTGCGTCTCCATAATGT
>JAQBNN010000018.1 GCA_028288505.1 Segetibacter sp.
CTGAAATAGCAAAGATAGAACTGGTAGACATAAAAGAGAACAACGGAAAAGCTATCAACCAAACAAAATAGCATGAAAAAAGAACAAGTCGTGCTGGAGGTAGAAAAGCTGCTGGTACTGCTGCAACTCCTGCGGTTGAAGGTACTCCTTCTCCTGTTGCAGATGCTGAAGCTACTGCTCCTGAAACAACTGCGACTACTGAAACTGTTGAACCTACAACAACTGAAGAAAAACCTGCTGTGTAAATGCAAATGGTTTAAAATACAAAGGGCAAAGTCGTTACTGACTTTGCCCTTTTTTTATGTTGACAAATTTGTGATTACATTAAAAAGCGTAACGATATTTTTGCACGATTTACTAGTTAATAGAATTCTTTTGCATCGAGCTTAAGAATATATATTAAACATTGTTGCGTCGCACACTTGTACGTTTCAAAACAACACTGAACAGATCTAAAACAATAAAGTAAAACAAGCATTAGAAACACGAACTAAACAATGAACAATCAAACCTCCGCTATATTACTCTTAGATGATGGCACCATGTATACCGGTAAAGCTTTCGGAAAAATAGGAACAACTACCGGCGAGATCTGCTTCAACACTGGTATGACAGGCTACCAGGAAGTATTTACTGACCCGAGCTACTTTGGCCAGGTAGTAATAATGAACAACGTGCATGTAGGTAACTATGGCGTTAAGGATAGTGACATTGAGAGTGATTCTGTTAAGATACAAGGCTTGATTGGCCGTAACCTTGAAGAGCTTTATAGTCGCAAGCAGGCGAAGGGTTCTTTAGAAGATTATTTAAAGCAAAATAATATTGTTTCAATTGAAGATGTTGATACAAGAGCTTTAGTATCGCATGTACGAACCAAAGGCGCAATGAACTGTATCATCTCTTCTGATAATCTTGATGTAGAAAAACTGAAGCGGCAACTTGCACAAGTACCAAGCATGAATGGATTAGAACTTGCCTCACAAGTGTCTACAAAAGAAGCCTATGAGCAAGGTGATCCTTCGTCTCCAATAAAAATTGCAGTAATCGATTATGGCGTAAAGCAAAATATTCTTACCTGCATGACATCAAGAGGTGCACATGTAAAAGTTTTTCCATCTACTGCAACACTTAGTGAAATGAAGAGCTTTAACCCGAACGGTTATTTTATTTCAAACGGCCCCGGTGATCCTGCTGCGATGGATTATGCAGTAAATACTGTAAAGGAAATTCTTAACGAGAATAAGCCAATGTTTGGTATTTGTTTAGGTCACCAGTTGTTGGCACTCGCTAACGACATTCCAACTTATAAAATGCACCATGGTCATCGTGGCTTGAATCACCCGGTTAAAAATATTATTACAGGCAAGTGCGAAATCACTACACAAAACCACGGTTTTGGCGTAGATCCTGATGCTGTAAGAAAAAATCCTAATCTTGAGATTACCCACGTTAACCTAAATGATGAAAGCATTGAAGGTATCAGGGTGAAGGGTAAGAATGCGTTTAGTGTTCAATACCACCCGGAGAGTTTTCCTGGCCCACACGACAGCCGCTACCTGTTTGATGATTTTATAGAATTGATGAAGTAAATTTAAGTCCGGCTTTTGGCCGGATTTTTTATGTAAACACTTTTGAATTAAAATTTCTACTATGAAGATCGCAATCATTAACGGACCAAACCTAAATCTCATTGGGAAAAGAGAACCGGACATTTATGGCAACGAAAACTTTACTGACTTTTTTGCTGACCTGAGAAAGAAACATCCTAGTGTAACTTTTAATTACTACCAGAGTAACATTGAAGGTGAATTGATAAATGAATTGCAACATGTAGGAAATGAGTACGACGGTATTATTTTAAATCCTGGAGGCTACACGCACACATCGGTAGCAATTGGTGATACTATCGCCGCCATAAAAGCGCCTGTTATTGAAGTGCATATAAGCAACATTAATGCGAGGGAAGAGTTTAGAAAGATCTCGCACGTTTCTGCAAAATGCCGGGGTACAATTAGCGGCTTGGGATTAAAAGGCTACGAACTTGCTGTAAATTATTTTATGGAAGCAAAGATGACTAACGTAATCGGCGAGTTCCTAAAGAAGCTGTAAGAAAGAAGTAACTAAGATTAGCGTTTACAGCAAAACTTTTTTGGCTGAATAAAGAGATGTAAGTATAAGTGAGTGACACAACGATGTTGAAAGTAGTTCTACTGTTGATCCACAAAAAGTTATACTGTAAATAATAAAAAAGGAGCCGAAAATTCAGCTCCTTTTTTATTTATTCTAATTATTTGCCTGAGGACAGGGAACATCAATTCCTTCTTTCTCTCTTCGTGCTGCTTTTTTATCTTTTGGTTGCAAAGCAGCTTCCCAACGTCCAACTTCAGTTTGTCTTTGTGCCCGGTACTTTGGATCTTTTAGGAGCAACTGTACACTGTCGAGTTTTGCAATGTAAAGGCTACGTCCATGGGTGCCAAGTACAATCTCGTTGTCACGAGGTTGCAGAGCAATATCGTGAACAGGAATACTTTTTGGAAGACCGTTATTCCATCCCATAAAACTGTTACCGTTATTTACAGACACGTACACTCCACCGTCGGTTCCAGCATATAAGATACCTTCGTTTTTAGTGTCTTCTTTTACTACGTTTATAGGCTCTTCCGGAAGGTCTTTTCCGATTTGTTTCCAGGTTGTTCCATAATCCTCGCTGATATATAAGTAGGGGAGGAAGTTATCGTTTCGGTAACCATTAAGGGTTGCATAAACGCGTCCTTCCTTAAATGCACTTGCAGCTACACGGCTTACCCACAAACCTTTGGGCAGTTTGCCACTTACGTTGGTCCATTTATAGCCGCCATCATTACTCATGTGTATATTACCGTCGTCGGTGCCAATGTAAAGCAAACCAAATTTTAGCGGGCTTTCTGTAATAGTTGTTGTAGTTCCATAAGGCACGTTGCCTTGTTTTGGATTGGTGGTTAGGTCGGCACTCATTGCGGGTAAAGTATCTCCCTGGTTAAGGCTACGATGGAATTTATTGCTGCCGAAATAAAGTACATCCTGGTGATGTTGGCTTAGTAGGATTGGAGCTTGCCAGTTGAAACGCAGCGGTAATTCTCCTAGTTCGTGCCTTGGCGTTATTCTTTTTGTGCCTTCCCTGGTTAGCCTGTTTGTACGTGAATAGCTACCAAACTGGGAACCGTAGTAGGTTGTTAGGTTGTCACGAAGGTCAACCTGCACCTGCATGCCATCTCCACCTCCAATACTCTTTGCCTCATCTTCTCGTAAACCAAGTCCGGCATTAATTGAAGCATTACGCCTGTTGGCAGAAGAGGTGTACCAAACGCCGTTGTCCTGCAGTCCGCCGTATACGTTATATGGTTTTGCGTTGTCAACTGTTACTGCGTAAAATTGTCCGACAGGCGGAGTGTTTGCTTTAAACCAGTTGTCGCCATTGTCGTAAGTAATGTTAACACCGCCATCGTTTCCATTAATTAAATGAGAATCTCTTTTAGGGTTTACCCATAGAGCATGGTGGTCAGCATGTACATTCGCCTTATCCATATTCTTCCATGTTTTTCCGCCATCGGTTGATACCTGGGATGAAAAACCGAGTGCATAAACCTTGTCAGGATTGTAGGGAGAAACATAGATTTTAGCAAAGTAATACCCGTAAGTAAAAAAGATAGGGATCTCTTTTTCATTGGTCTTGCGCCACGACTGTCCTCCGTTGTCACTCCTGTATACTTCTGCACCTATGGGTGTTGTTTCAAAACCGGTGTTCACATACAAGTAATCGTATAAAGAGGTAGGCTTTAATTGGTTATTAGCCACTAATTGCTTTACTGCGGCTGCACTGTAGCGGTTTGATAGCCTGTTTCTCTTCAACAAAGTATCAAGCTTCCGGTTGTTGAGATGTGCAAATTCATCGAGGCTTAAATTCTTTAATTCATCAAGATCATATGTTGATGTATCTTTTTTAGCGGTGTCAGGCTTTGCTTTCAGGTTGTCTAAAATAGCATAAACAATCTGGGGGTTTTTTGGGTAAACTGCAAGTCCTATTCTTCCCACAAAATCTCCTGTAGGGAAACCTGAACCCTGCTTTGTTAATAGATTCCATGTGTTGCCACCATCTGTGCTCTTATAGATGCCACTCGTTTTTCCGGCTTCTTCAAATTTCCAGGCCCGGCGGGTACGATACCAGGCAGCAGCGTACAACTCGTTTGGATTTTGAGGATTAATGTCCATTTCAACGACACCGGTATTCTCATCTACAGTCAGAGTTTGCTTCCATGTTTTACCGCCATCGGTTGTTTTATAAACTCCTCTTTCTTTATTAGCTGAATACAGGTGACCCAGAACGCCCACCCATGCGGTGTTAGGATCAGTAGGGTGCAATTGAATCTTACCAATGTGATGAGACTCTGGTAGACCAAGATAAGTCCATGTTTTCCCGTTGTTGTTAGTTTTGTAAACGCCAATTCCTGCATACGAGGACCGGCTACTGTTTACCTCACCAGTTCCTACCCAAATCGTCCTGGTTTTCCAATTAATGGCTATGTCTCCAATTCCTATAACATCTTCACTATCAAAAATAGAAGTGAAAGAGTGACCATTGTTTGTAGTGTGCCATAATCCACCAGTTGCATAAGCGACATAAAATTCCGTTGGATCTTCCGGGTTGGCTTCAATGTCATCAACGCGGCCACTCATAACTGACGGGCCAATGTTCCTAAAAGAGATGTTGTTGATCAT
>JAQBNN010000265.1 GCA_028288505.1 Segetibacter sp.
GATCATTGACTGCTGTATCAACGTTTTGCGCTGCTGGATGCTTTTCATCCTGTCGCTGGCGGGAGTGGGTTTTACTTGCGAAAAAGATTGAATCGCAAGTAATAAAAACAGGGGCAAAAAAGTTTTAACCATAGAAAAAAAATAAAAGAAAGAGTCACCTTAAAAATGGTTCTATTTTAACAGGTAATCAAATTCCAGAATGAAGATTAGAATTAATTTCGGGTACAATTTACGGCAAATGAAATTTCTTATACTACCGTTACTTCTTATTTCTTTACAATCCTTCGCGCAGTGTAAAACCTCTAAAATAAATCCTAAGGGCGAAAAGATCAATTGTATTGACCAGAACGACCTGAGGCAGGGAAAGTGGGTAATAAAAGTTGAAAGTTTGCGTGGAGAACCTGGGTACGAAGAAGAAGGCTTTTATAAGGACGGAAAAAAAGAAGGTACCTGGCGTCTTTATACTTCAATAGGCGACTTGTTTGCTATAGAAAGATACCGTTGGGGTAATAAAGATGGTGTGAGCCAATATTTTAGTATGGCCGGCCTAACCCGAGAGGAAAGCTGGAAAGCGGTAAACCCTGAAAATCCCTACGATACTATTGAAGTTCCTGACCCGGCCAATCCTTATAAAGTACAAATGAAAGTGGTAAAGATCAATGGAACTTCAGTAAAGCATGGTACCTGGAAGTACTACGACGTGGAAACGGGTAGAATTAATAAGATCGAAAAGTTTTTTCTTGATAAGATAGAAGATCCATTTAAAAGTGCGATGGCAGCAGGGCAAGGGGTTGATACAACAAATGGAAAACCAGCAAAGCCTGCAGTTAAAGTAAAGCCGCCGGCTGTAATGGAATTTGAAAAGAAGGCAGCAAAAAGGAAAGTAAAGGTGATCGATTTATAGACTGTTTATTGATGCACTTGAAAAGCATGTGCTGATTTGTCCTGGTAAAATATATCTAAGGCCTGTTGAAATTCAACAGGCTTTTGTGTCCCTATTAATATTTTAGCCTTGTTCTTTTTTTTAACGAGCAACCCTGTTTTTCCCCAAACGTTATATACTGTTCCATATTTCTTGCTTAGCCTTATGCCGTAACCTAGAAATGAATAATTTATCACCTCCAGCTTCTCAATCTCGTGCCAGTAGAGCTTGTTGAAAGATGTATTTAAGTAAGACCATTTGTAAAAAATACCGTCTTTGTTAACTATGGTTGTGAGGGTAGCTTTATAAAAAAGATAATTAACTATAATAGTAAATAGTAGAATTAGTGCAAGCGAAATATCGTTCGCAGGTGTATCTCCAAAAGGCTTTCCTAAAATGTCCTGCTGAATAAAAGCGTAGGTAAAAAGTGCTACTGGGGCTAACAAAAGCACCCACAAATACCATTGCCGAAAGGACTGTTTCTCTATAAAGTTTTCAGTTACCACTATAGCCTATTGAAGGTTGTTTTTAAAGTATTCTCTGAAGTATAGAAGCTGGTGCGGAAGCGCCTTCATCCAGTAGCTCCAGTCATGTTTCCCAGGCCTTTCAATATAATCGTGCGGAATTTTTAAGCTTAGCATTTTTTCATGTGTTCTCCGGTTGTGACTTATAAAAAAGTCTTCTATACCACAATCTATAATAATAGCTACTGCTTGCGCAGGTTGTTTCTCAATAATATTAATCACAGAAAAAATATCGTAATAGCTCTTGTTTACAACCGAATCACCTAATTTTTTATTGATCTCAAACTGGTTTTTAACTGCACTTACATCAAGGCCTCCGCTCATACTGCCGCATGCTCCAAATGTTTCTGCATGGCGGTAGCCAATAAATATTCCACCGTGGCCGCCCATGCTAAGACCGGTAATTGCACGGCCTGTTCTGTTATTAATTGTGTGGTATGCAGAGTCGATAAAGCGAGGAATTTCAGTCGACACATTCGTTTCGTATTGCATTGTCAGATCAACAGGGCTATCAAAATACCAACTGCTAAATCCTCCATCGGGGCATACAATAATTAATTTATTTTCATCAGCCAGTTGTTGCATGCCTGGCACTTTTTTTACCCAATCGCTATAGTTGCCACTGTATCCATGCAGAAGGTAAACTACCGGTAATCTTTTATCTTTTTTGTTGTAATCAGAAGGCGTAACAACAACGCATTTTACAAACTTAAACATGCTGTTACTATAAATACTGATCGTATCTATATTCGCCTTGGAAGAAACAAAACAAAAAGATAGCAAGAGTATCAACAAGAATCGAAGCATAAAAATGATGGTTCGTATGGATATTTAAATTACAAAAAAGAGACCGATTGTAATTTATGTTTATTCGGTTAAAGCCCTTATTTATTTTTTTTTGGTACCAGCAGTAGTTCTTTGGTTTAGCATCGTTGCTGTAAGTGTTTATTAATTCGGTAATGGAATTTAAAGTTATCATCACTTTTAATTCTATTAGATGAACAAGTCAGCATTTGGAGATACAACATTAGAACGGGAACGGGTTAAGTATTATTTAGCAAATATTGGCGAGTATGAGTTGATTAAGGCAAAGAAGCACTTGGTTTACCGATTTGTTAAGGAATGGGGAATTGCAAGG
>JAQBNN010000170.1 GCA_028288505.1 Segetibacter sp.
GTGAGTGACACAACGATGATGCTATGGAATACAACTGCCGGAAACAAAAAGGCTCTACTTTACTTATCTTTTCGCCAACTGGTTTAACGCTGCTTCAATAGTGGGATATACAAAATGGAAACCGGCAAGTTTAATTTTTTCGCTGCTTACTGTTGCGCTTTTTAATACCTCTACACTTAACTCGCCCAACCCAAGTTTTAGCATAAACGCAGGTACATGCATTGATACATAGAACTTGCCTTTTAGGCGCTGTGCTAACTCGATTATCAATTCTTTATTTGGTACAGGTTCGGGTGCAACTGCATTGTAAATGCCTTTTACTTCAGGGTTTTCTAAGGCGAAAATAAACAGGCGGCAAATGTCTTCTATATGGATCCAACTTATAATTTGCTTACCGTTACCAAGCATTGTAGCAAGCCCATATCTTATTGGCTTTTCAAATTCAGCAAGCGCACCACCATCATTGCTTAATACAATACCGGTTCGCAGTATAACTAATCTTATACCTGTTTGTTCTAAAGGCTTTATGCCATCCTCCCACTGCTTACAAGTGTTACCCAGGAAGGAATCATCGGCATGTAGTTCTTCGGTGAACGCTTTCTTGCGGGCATTGCGCTTTTTGTCTTCTCCATAAAAACCAATAGCAGAGGAACTAATAACGGTCTTTACATTATTAGGAATATTGTTTAAAGAATCGACAAGTAACGAACAGCTTTTAGTGCGGCTTTCAACGATCTCTTTCTTACGATCAGTGGTCCATCTTTTCTCTGCAACATTGGCTCCGGCTAAATGAATTATATGATCAGCTTGTTCAATAGCATCTTTGTCTATCGTTTGCTCTTCAACATCCCAGTTAGCATAACTAATATTGCTGTCAGTGCTTTCTTTTTTGTTTCTCGAAAGTATTATAACCTTATAACCTTTTGCAACAAGCATTGGGGTTAATGCGGTACCTATAAGTCCTGTTCCGCCCGTAATTAAAATGGTTGGCATAGTGTAATATAATTGATCGCAGGCAGACGAGCCTATTGAAACACCTTCTCTATCCTGATGAGCTTACCTTCTTCGTTTACTCCTTCAAGGACTACGCGAAAAGCTTTGGTAACATCATTATTAAAGAAAGGTACTCTTATCTTTTTTTGTGAGGCATCGGTTAAAATAAGGGGGTTCCAATAAAGAGTTGACCGGTAATCGGCAACAACATCAGTAGAGGCGGCCCTTGTAGAATAGTCGGGCGAATAAAACTGCTTAGCCATTGAGTAACCTTTAATTACAGCTTTATTTAGTCCTGGGCCAGGAGTAGATTGAGCATCTCCCCCGCGTTTGGTATAAATAGCAATAGCACCACCTGCTCCTCCACCAAACGATCCAAAGAAGGGCGGTCGGTATACTTTTACAAGTGCAATATCCATTACATTTATTCCCTGTATTGTTTGTGCTTCTACATTCATTTCGTTTAAGTAAAAAGATGTAGGGCTGTTTCTCCATTGCACAGAAACATTTCCGGCTGAATTAGAGATCTGTAACCCTGGCACCCTCCCTTGTAAGAAAGTAAAAATATCGGTCGGGTAAGTATTCTTATCATCTGTAAAGTCAAAAGAAAATCCATTATCATCTTTAAAAAATCCGCTTGTATACCTTTCGTTTAATTCTTCAAGCCGGCTTTTAACCTTCGTTCGTACAGTTACAGCTTCAAGCACATTTCCTTCTGCTTTCCAACTGCTTCCAAACTTACTAATCTGCCGGGCCAAGAACAAATTGCGGTTTAATGTAGCGGTATCAGTACCATCTGCATAAATGGGTGCTCTCAGGCTAATACGTTTACTGCCCGTGTATAAGCTGTTATTAAAAGCTACACTAGCCTTCCTGTCTAAACTTTTATTTTTAATAAACGAATAGTGAGCATAAACAGAATCGAAGAAGATCAGGTTTTTAATAGCAAACTCATTGTTACCCACATATGGTAGTTGTAAAAACTGTTTACTTGAATCCTTGGAGGTAATAATGGCCATCAGCATCTCATCCTCTTTAATTTCGTTTTTATTGCTGGTACCAAAAGCTTTTGCCGATATGCTTAAATAAGATTCAGCAGGAAACTTCAATTCAGGTTTTACCCCTGTTAAAACTTCGTTCCAATTATACTTTCTCCAACCGTGTGTTAACATTACCAGATCAAGATTATTAGTAACAGAATCGGTTATATTAGAAAAGTAGTAAGCAGGATTATGTACATAACCACGAATGTCACCGGTTAGCAACATCCTGCTGATGATGTTATCAGAATAATTACCAGCAACCACATCTGCATCCGTAATAGCAATTGACATATTAGCGAATAGCGAATCATCCATATGTACCTGTATCTCGTTCTTTGCCCGTTTGTTCATGTCAACAAGAGGGGCTGAAATACTTACATTAAAAGAATAATCGTCGTTATTAATCATTACGATCCTTTCGGCCAAGGGCTCCCAGTTTTTCGTAAAAACAGTAACTTGCATAACCCCGCTTGGAAAATCATTGGTAGGAATAAAACCACTGTTCATTAAGTTGTCCAGTGGAACCCTCGCCTTGTATACCATTTGCTGGGCAAACTGTGCAACAACATTTAATTGTTTTAAATTTTCGCCAACTTCTGCCGTTCGGTTAATTACAAAAAACTTCTTGTCGCGTGCCGGGTTTATCTTCAACACAACTCCTCCGTTTTTAGCAACCGGTAGTACTGTTCTTTCTTCTTTAGCCTCCGGGTTTTTCCAAATCGCTGTATACGTTTCACCCCCTTCAGGCGTAAGCTCAAAACGTCCCATACCATCGTGCACACTTTTAAAAGTAGCTACGCCCTTGCCTTTACTGTTAACTATCCTGCCATTTACATTTAAAGGAATTCCGGCGTTGTCAGTGGCTTTAAAAGCAACAACCGATTCAAGGGTATTTACAAGGTCGCCCCCCTCAGGAAAAAATTGTAATGAATAAGTTGCCGGAGAAGGTTGTTGTTTTACATTATCAGCTATTCCTTTACTATTAATAACTGTAATTACTTTTTCATAAATAAAGGAGGTGTCAAAGTTTAGCATCCACGTGGTGTAAGATCTAAACAAGTATTTGCCTGCTGGAAAAGTTTCACTAAGATCGAAGTTACCAGGCGCACAGGATTCAAAAATCGGGTAGGTTTTGCGCTGAACAACTACTCCGTTTTTATCTAATAATTCTGCATAAAAGTTGGTACTCTTGGTGCTTTGACCTATACCCGAAAATATGTATCCTTTAAACCACATTGTTTCTCCGGCGCGGAAAATATCTTTATCAAAGTGCACATGTATTTTTTGATTTGGATAGTTTTCAGCGAAATCAGCCATCAACGAATCTATTTTTTGCGCTGACACTGGAAGCAAGCCAAAAAACATGATAAGCGTACATACAACAACTAATAACCTTTTAATCATAAATACTTTTTAAGGGCAGGGTTCAAGGTAGATATTAAAGGGGTTGCAAAACTTAATGTGAACGTTTTTAACAGCACGTCGTAAATATATTTAAATTGTTTTTTAAGCCAGGCTATATCACTACTATTAAACGTCCTTGCGTCGCACACTTGTACTGCAATTTCACTATTCAGCTACCTCAAATAGCCAATGCTTGCTCTTAACGTCATCCTCATCAAATACTTTACGACCGTTCAGCTCATTTTTTTAGATTACGAAATATATAACTAATAAAATATACCTAATTAACCTTTTAGCCCGTTTACACCAGGGCTGCATATTGAACCAACAGTACAAGTGAGTGACACAACAATGTTGAAGTATAACCTTGTGTTGGCAACCAAAGACCTGCAACAAGCAATCTCCTCAACTTTATACTACTTAAGAAAAGGGTTGTGCTTTTTTTCGTAACCTATGGTTGTTGAAGCACCATGGCCCGGGTAAACCACTACATCGTCAGCCAAAGTAAAAAGCTGCTCTCTTATGCTGTTCAACAACGTTTGGTGGTCACCTAGCGGAAGGTCGGTTCTGCCAATACTATCTCTAAACAACACATCTCCGCCAATAATGAAGCCCTGCTCTTCACAATAAAAGCAAATGCTGCCTGGCGAATGGCCTGGCGCTAATAACACTTTTAGTTTGTCTTCGCCAAGGGTTACAATGTCGCCTTCGTTCAAAAAGTGTAAAACCCCTTCGTAATTGACGAAAGGCAATCCCCACTTTTGCCCGCTTTGCGGCCCATAGGCCAAAACGATCTCCTCGTTCTTATGAAGAAAAAGTTCAACTCCATAAGTTTCGTACACCCATTTATTGCCAAAAATATGATCGAGATGGCAGTGCGTGTTGATTAGCTGAACAACCTTGAGGTTTTGATTGGTGATGAAGTGCGCCAGCTCCTCCTTTTCGTTTTGGAAGTAACAACCGGGGTCGATAATAATGGCCTGCTGGTGTTGGTTGTAAAGCAGGTAGGTATTTTCCTGAACAGGGCTAAAAGTGAAATATTTTAAAGATATCATATGAGATTTTAACTAAGTATTTACAAGCTTTTTATGCTAATTTTAAAAATCTAAAGATCGGATATGCAATTTAATAGTGCGAGTAAAACCTTGGTTTCTTTATTATTTATTTGTTTTCTTTCTACTAATACATTTAGCCAGGTTAGTGCAGTGGAATTTGGGAAAAACAGGGTACAACATAAAAAATTCATTTGGAAATTTTACCAGTCGCCCAACTTTAATACCTACTTCAGCCAGGGAGGTTTGGAGTTAGGCAAATTTGCAGCGCAGGTAGCTGAGGCTGAACTCACAAACATTGAGGCGAGCATAGAATACAGCGTGCAGAGAAGGATTAATATTGTTATTTATAACACCTACAACGATTTTAAAAGCACCAACATTGGTCTTGCAAACGAACTACAGGTGCCCGGTGGATTAACGAAGCTGGTAAATAACAAAATGGTGATCTATTTCGACGGTAACCATGCTAATTTAAAAAGACAAATTCGCCAGGGTATTGCCCGGGTTTTACTTGACAACCAATTGTTTGGTGAGGACATTGGAGAATTTGCAAGCAACCAGGCTCTGCTAGATCTGCCAAGCTGGCTTACTGATGGTTATGTAAGTTATATAGCAGAGCCGTGGAGCACCGAAAAAGATGACGAACTAAAACAAGTAATCTTGGGTGGAGAATATAGTAAGTTCTACCAGTTTGCTTTTGAAAGACCTTTATTAGCAGGTCATGCTTTTTGGCATTACATGTCGGAAGTTTACCGCAAAGAGAATGTTCCCTACTTTTTATACCTGGCAAGGATCTATAAAAACCTAAATAGTGCCTCGCAGCGTATAGCTAAGAAAAAGTTTAAAGATGTACTTGCTGACTTCATGCAGTACGAGCAAGACAAATATTACAAAGACATCCGTCAACGCCGCAATGTTCCAAGAGGAAACGTTACGGTGGTTGAAGAGACTTCTAAGAGAAAAGACTTCTTCCGTTTCCAGGCCAATCCTAATCCAAGAAACAATTCTTACGTGGTTGCGAAATACGACAAGGGGATTTACTCTGTTGGCTACTACGAGAACTTTGAATTGGTTAAGACCCTTATTAAGTACGGTGTTAGAACACAGAAAACCGATATCAACCCAAGTTATCCTATTATGGCGTGGGATGGCAAAGGGGGAAGATGCGTTGTTATTTATTGGGAAGATGGCAAAACAAAGATGTTTGTTTACGACGTAATTGCCAGGTACAAAAGTAATAAACAGGAGATCGAAGGACTTGACCAGATA
>JAQBNN010000271.1 GCA_028288505.1 Segetibacter sp.
GCTTGATTTGGTTAGAACTGCAACTACAGAGCGGGTATATCCGATCGGTCGTCTGGACAGGAATACCTCAGGCGTTTTGTTATTAACTAATGATGGAGATCTTGCGCAGAAACTTTCCCACCCTAAGCATGAAATCAAAAAGGTTTACGAGGTGAAATTAGACCGTCCGCTTACGAAGGGCGACATGGATAAAATAGCCAACGGCATAATCTTAGAAGATGGTCACGTAGCGCCAGATGTAATTGCGTATGCAGATTCAAAAGACAAAAGCATCATTGGTATTGAAATTCACAGCGGCCGTAACCGGATTGTTCGCCGCATTTTCGAGCACATGAAATACGATGTAAAGGCGCTTGACAGGGTCATGTTTGCAGGTCTTACAAAAAAAGATGTTCAACGTGGCAATTGGCGACTTTTAAAAGAAAAAGAACTTCGAATTCTTAAATACATGAACCAGTCTTACTTAAAAACGAAAGACTAGTTTTAATCAGATAAAACACAAATGCCCGGTTATTTTTATGAACCGGGCATTTGTGTTTCAATTAAACATTGTTGCGTCGCACTCTTGTACTTACAAATCTTTATGCTGCTTTCCTAACCACTCGGCTTGTTCATCTCTTGCAAGACGAAATAAACGGATACTAAAGTTGAAAAAGATCGGAGGCAATACCATCCACTAAAAGCTTTCCTTCTGTGGTGGTTCTTAAATGCCCATCTGCAACCGCGAGGAAGCCGTTTTCAATTTTACCGCTAGCATTTTCCAGCAATCTTTTGTACACGTCTTCTCCAAAATCTTTTTCAATCCTTGCCAGCTCAACGCCTTCTATTGTCCTTAATCCTGTCATAAGGTATTCATTAAGCCTTTCTTTTACTGTTAAAGTTTCCACCTCGCATGGAACGGTGTTGTTACCAATACTTTTTATATACAAGGCGTTATTAGCAATGTTCCATTGGCGGCTTTCGCCGTTAAAAGAGTGTGCTGAAGGTCCCAGTCCTAAATAAGGATTACCTCGCCAATAACTACTGTTATGCCTGCTTCTAAAGCCCGGCTTTGCAAAGTTGGAGATTTCATAATGTTCAAAGCCAGCCTCGTTTGTCCACTGCATTAAAAGTTCAAAGTGTTTCGCTTGTTTTTCCTGGTCCACATTTTCAAGCTTCTTTTGCTCAATAAGTTTCTGTAAAGCAGTCTTTGGTTCTACCGTTAAGGCATAGCACGAAAGATGAGGAATGTTCAAACTAACAGCGGTCACGACGTTCTGCCTCCACTTTTCATCCGTTAAAGAAGGAGTGCCATAAATAAGGTCAATAGTAAGATTAAAAAACCCATGTGCTTGTGCAAGTACGATGCAAGTAATTGCTTGCTCCGCATTATGCGCCCTGTTCATCCACTTAAGATCTTCTTCGAAAAAGGACTGGATCCCTATACTTAAGCGATTAATGCCAATTGCTTTCCATTGCTCAAGCTTCTCTGCTGTAATATCGTCTGGGTTAGCTTCCAGCGTTATTTCTGCATTCGCTTCAACTTCAAATACAGCCTTTATCTTATAAAGTATTCTCTCAAGGTCAACAGATGCAAGAATTGACGGCGTACCTCCGCCAAAATAGATTGTTTCAATACACTCTTGTAAGTAGTCACCGCGAAGTTCAATTTCATGCAATAAAGCATTCACAAATTCCCCTTGTAAAGCAGTAGAAGTGGAAAAGTGGAAATTGCAGTAGTGGCAGGCTTTCCGGCAAAAAGGTATATGAATATAAATGCCGGCCATAATTGTCTGAAACTTTGTAACGTTGTTTTTATAAAGATGGCAAAAGTAACAAGATACAGGCTGATTGTGGGGTTAATGGTTTGTTTACTCGCCTTTACTACCGCACCTATAAAGGCGCAAAGCAGTTATAACGTATCAATTATTCCGGTTGATAAAGACACTGTCTTTGCAAAATCAGTTATAGAAATAAGGAAAACCTTTCAATCACGAATACAGGCTTTAGAGCATGTAAGAAAGGTACCGGCATTGCTACAGTCTAAAGGTTATATCTCCGCTTCAATAGACTCCGTTGTTGAAAATGAAGGAGAAGTATTTGCATATTTATTTACAGGTGACCAGTACCAATGGAGTAATATTTCTATTTCAAACGCCAATAAAGAATTATTACAACAGGCGGGCTGGAAAGATCCTTTTAAGAAAAGCAGCTTCAATTTCGAGCAGTACCAGCAGGCCCAGCAAACACTCTTAAACTACTTTGAAAACAACGGTTATCCTTTTGCTAAAATTCAACTCGACAGTTTTTCTATTGAGGGAGGAACTGTAAAAGCGGCTTTAGCTTTCAACAAAGGCCCGCTGTATAGGATTGACAGCATAAGAATGTTCGGCCCTGCAAAAATTTCCCGCAACTTCATTCACCGTTACCTCAACTTTCCTCCAGCCGCTATTTACCGTAAAGACAACCTTGACAGGATTAACCAAAGGCTATTGGAACTACCATACCTCGAGCAAAGTCAGCCGTGGGATCTTACCATGTTAAGCACTGCTAGTATTTTAAATCTTTATCTTAAGCCTAAAAAAAGCAACCAGGTAAACGTCCTGGCAGGTTTTCTACCCGCCAACCAGCAATTGGGCGGAAAGTTATTGTTTACAGTAGATGCAAACCTGCAATTGAAAAATGCTTTTGGCGGCGGCGAAAGCATCGGGCTCGTATGGAAGCAAATTCAACCTCAATCACCTCGACTGAATCTTCAATATGCACAGCCGTACATGTTCAACTCGCCCTATGGAGTAGATTTCCTCTTCGATCTGTATAAGAAAGACTCGACCTTTTTAAATATTAACGGCCAGTTGGGCATGCTCTACATGCTCTCACCAAACAAGACAGGAAAGATTTTCATTCAAAACCAGAGAACATTTGTGTTACAAATCGACACATTCCGAATAAAAACCTTCAAGCAATTACCTGATATAGCTGATGTTAGTTCACTTAACCTCGGGTTAGAATACAATATAAACAATACAAATTACAGGTTCAACCCAAGGAGTGGAAACGAAGCTTTTATATCTCTTACAGCCGGAAATAAGAAAATAAAGAAGAATACAACCGTTACGCAATTAAAAGATCCCTCTTTCAATTACATTTCTTTGTACGATTCCGTTCTGCAGAATACCTACCTATTAAGGCTTCGGTTTGGCGGAGCAAAGTACTTCCCAGTAGGCAAACAAAGTGTTTTTAAAGCTGGTGCAACTGCAGGCTGGTACCAAAGTGCCAATTACTACAGGAACGAGTTATTCCAAATTGGCGGTTACCGGCTTTTGCGGGGGTTTGATGAAGAAAGCATTTTTGCTGACCAGTTTGCAGTAGGTACTGTAGAATACCGGTATTTAATAGGCATCAACTCGTATTTCTTTGGTTTTAGCGATCTCGGTTATACCCGCAACAGTATTGCAAAAGTTTCAAACGGTTATGGCGGAGCAGGGGTGGGGTTGTCCTTCGAAACAAAAGGCGGGATATTCAATATTAGCTACGCCGCCGGAAAACGCAACGACCTCCCTTTTAATATCCGTCAATCAAAGATCCATATTGGCTTTGTTAGTATTTTTTAAACTTGGCAGTTTTCTTTCCGCGCAGTCTGTTCGCTTCAATAACAATATGTTCGTTCAAATACTTATTCTTCGTTTACCAGTTTATCTCTTCGTGGCGGCATCGTTGTGTCACTCACTTATACTGTATTTTTTCATGTCAACTTCGCCTACATTATTTAATTAAGCATAAACCATTTTACTACGGCTAGAATTCTTTTCTTCAGCAATGGCAGGAAAAGATGCATTTAAATTCAATAGTACAGGTACTATCTTTCTAACCAAACATT
>JAQBNN010000017.1 GCA_028288505.1 Segetibacter sp.
TTGGCTTGGCTTCGAAGAAGCCATAAAAATAGCCCCGCAAGCAGGGCTACACTAGATAGACTATCCGTCGAAATATCGCCGTTAGCCTTCTTTTGGCTTACGCAAAAATAATCTTTTGCCATAATAACTTGGAAGCAAAGACAGTACCTAGTACTGGTTTTTTTTATTGCAACACTACTATTAAATTTTTGCAGCTACCCTCGTTTAATTGATATACTGCAATCCTTGTTCACTATACTTTTTAAATTTTTATTTCATCTAACAAAAGTTAGCTCTAACTTTAAGCCTCAATGTAAAAACCACATAAAACGTTGCTTCCATCTAACTCCAAAGTTTTACTGATAGATATATTGCAATGCCACCTTAATTTTGGTGGCAACTTCACCTTTTATAAAAAGCAACACTACAAACAATAACCGTATGGATAAAAAAGCGCAAATTTTAAAGCTGGTTCCTGAGCAAGGCGTATTGCCTTTGTTTTTTCACAAGGATGCAGAAGTTAGTGTGGAAGTAATGAGAGCTCTTTACAAGGGTGGTATAAGAGCATTGGAATACACCAATAGGGGAGAAGCTGCTTTCGTGAATTTTAAAAGAATGAAAGAAGTTCGTGATAGTGAAATGCCTGATATGATGTTAGGTATTGGAACGATCAAGAACGGACAACAGGCAAGAGAGTTTATTGAAGCAGGAGCTGATTATATTATTAGCCCGGGCTTTGTAAAGGATGCAGCTGACGAAGCAGCTAAAGCAGGTTTATTATATGTACCAGGTTGTATGACGCCTACCGAAATAATAGCAGCCGAACAATATGGCATCCAGTTTATAAAATTGTTCCCGGGTAACATTCTCGGTCCTGATTTTATGGCTGCTATAAAAGAGCTCTTTCCTAATCTTATATTTATGCCTACCGGGGGTGTTGACCTGGATAAGGAAAATATTGCAGGTTGGTTTAAGGCAGGTGTAAAGGCTGTCGGAATGGGAAGCAAACTTATAAGCAAAACATTGCTTGAAGAAAAGAACTATTCGAAAATTGCAGAGCTTACAAAAGAAGTTGTTGGTATTATTAATAGTATAAAAAATAAATAATGGCTGAAACAAAAGTAGGAAGATACAGGTGGACGATAGTGGCCTTGCTTTTTTTTGCAACAACTGTCAACTATTTAGATCGCCAGGTTCTTAGTCTTTTGCAGCCAATGCTTGCTGAAAAGTACAATTGGACAAACAATGATTATGCTAACATAACCTCAGTCTTCCAATTTACGTATGCCCTTTCTATGCTACTTGCCGGGCGTATTATTGACAGGCTTGGAACTAAGAAGGGATATACGTGGGCCATCATTATATGGTCAATAGGTGCACTTATACATGCTGCCGCTATACCTATGGGCGACGCTTTTAATACCATTTTAGGTTTCGTTGGTATTTCGGCACTTTCAGTTAGTGTTGTTGGTTTTATGATAGGCCGTATGGTTCTTGCCTTTGGTGAAGCCGGTAACTTTCCTGCAGCTATTAAAGCAACTGCAGAATACTTTCCTAAAAAAGAGCGGTCGTTTGCAACGGGCATTTTTAACTCGGGAGCAAACGTAGGGGCTATTCTTGCACCCCTAACTGTGCCTTGGGTTGCAGCACAGTGGGGTTGGGAAATGGCTTTTATAATTGTAGGAATTATTGGGTTTGTGTGGTTGGCATTTTGGCTCGTATTGTATGAGAAGCCAGAACAACAAAAGCGTTTATCTGCTGCAGAACTCAACTATATAAACAGCGATAAAGATGACCAAGTTGTAAGTAAAGCTGTTCTTGAAGAATCTGGTCCCGATGCGGCTGCGGCAGTAGGCCCCGTTTCCTCCACCAAAGTTTCATGGGTTAAGCTACTTGGTTTTAAACAAACCTGGGCTTTCGTCTTCGGTAAGTTTATGACGGATGGTGTGTGGTGGTTTTTTCTCTTCTGGTTACCCGCTTACTTAAAAGCTCAGTACGGTATAACAGGAACAGAAATCATGTTACCCTTATCTGTGCTTTATAGTATGACAATGTTTGGAAGTATTGGTGGTGGCTGGTTTCCCGTTCACTATATGAAAAAAGGCCTTTCACCTTACGATGCGAGAATGAAAGCCATGTTTGTTATTGCATTGATTCCATTGGTGGTTTTAGCTGCACAGCCTTTGGGTGGTATTAGTTACTGGGTACCGGTGATATTAATTGGTATTGGTGCTTCTGCCCACCAGGCCTGGTCTGCTAATATATTTACAACCGTTTCCGATATGTTTCCTAAAAAAGCGGTTGGGTCAGTTGTAGGTATCGGTGGAATGGCTGGCGGACTTGGAGGAGTTGCGGTATCAAAAACAGGTGGTGCTTTGTTCGATCATTACAAAGAGTTAGGCCACATACAAACCGGCTATACTATTATGTTTTCTTTCTGCGCCGTAGCCTATATTATTGCATGGGTAGTTATGAAAGCGCTTGTGCCAAAAATGAAAGTCATCAATTTATAATCTCTTAGTTATTCAGGAAAAGCACTCTTTATGGGTGCTTTTTTTATGGTACTAACTTATGTTTTTCATAGCTTCATCGTTGCGTCGCAATCACTTCATCTTTTACTTAAATAGCATCTTTTTTCTGATCGGTTTTTACAGAAAGAATATGATGTTCGGAATTGGATTCGAACCAATGACCCGCTGCCTAGAAGTGAGTTGCTCTATCAAAAAGCTGGCTGGTTCATTTGTAGTAGCGGGTTCTTTAAATAACGGTGAATAGAGGTGCACCAGTACAAGAGTGCGACGCAAGAATGATAAATTAAAATACAACAGTTGGTAACCAAAAATAAAAAAAAAAGCCGGAAATCTTTTCCCGGCTTTTTTGCTACTTTATAATTTATTGATAGTTATATTCTATTCTTCCTAGCAACTCTTTTTGCTTGTTAAAAACATACTCTTTTGCCTTAAGGCCTTGTGGGTTATACTGGTATTTCCAAACAAGGTAATTAGCACTTGTACTTTGTGTTTGCGTCATCGATGTTATGTGTCCTTCGGTGTCGTACTCAAACATATAATCCGGTAGCATTTGCTTGGCCTTTCTATTAAACCTTACAATATCCGTTAACTGGTTATTTGCATTGTAGTAGTAATAGTAAGTTTCAAGAGTGCGGTTGTTTTTAGTCCATCTCTCTTCAGCCACATTGCCAAATTCATCGTAAGAGAAAAGTATCCTCGTTGTATCTTTTTCATTTTTTACTTTAAGCATTCTTTCCGGCTTCCCTTTGCTGTTGTAAGCCCAGGTATGACTCTCTTTTGTTGTAAAAGAGCCGTCGAAATCTTTACTAACAGAATTTATCTGCAGCAATTTTCCATCGCTGTTGTAAGTATAGGTAACTGTATTAATAGCATGAGTACCACTGTCAACCGTTTTTATAAGCTTGTTGTTTTCGTATGAACTTTTAAAGAAGCTTTCACCACTGCCCGAAGTAGCCGAACGGGTAATAATTTCGCGACCATTATTAGAAACAGTTTGCTCTAAAACAAAATCTTTTGAAGGCTCGCTATTTTGCTCGTAACTAATTGCACTTACTTTTTTAAGTTGTTTGCTAACAAGAGTAGCGTACTGCTTATTAGTTTGGTCGGTGCCTAAAATATCCTGGTAATAATATTGTGAAAAGGCTGATGATGTGACACCAAGAACTATAAAAAGTATAAAAAGTTTTTTCATTACAGGTATTGTTACGCCAAATGTAATTGCATAAGTGTTAAGGAAAAAACATAGGTTTTTGCATGAGAGATTTAAACATTCTTTTTGTATGTACTTTTAGTCAAATTTTAACAGGTGTCACACAGGCCGGAAAGAAAGGAAACTGATTGTTTAAATTGTGGAGCAGTAGTGTATGGTAAGTTTTGCCACATATGCGGGCAGGAGAATGTAGAGATCAAAGAAACGTTCTGGCACCTCGTTACTCATTTTGTTTACGACATTACGCACTTTGATGGAAAGTTTTTTAGTACAGTGAAGGCTCTCTTATTTAAGCCTGGATTTCTTTCTTATGAGTACATGCTAGGTAGAAGGACTAATTACCTTAACCCAATTAAGATGTACGTTTTTACTTCCGCCTTCTTTTTCATCTTTTTCTTCTCCATTATCAAACCTGTTGATGCTTTTAAGTTCGATGTAGCAGGAGATTATGCAACGGTTAAATCGAGAATCGAAAGCAAAAAGAAGTCGTTAGAAGAGTTGCTAAAACAAGACAGCTTGCCGGCTGTCCAATATGCTTTGCATACTAAAAACCTTGCTTTACTAAACGCTGATCTGGAACGCATAAAGTTTGACACTACGCACCTGGAACGCTTGAATTTTTTCAACATTCGACAGGTACAAGTCGGGTCCGGCGATTACTTTACTTTAGGTGAGTACAATCAGCAACAAAAAGCGCTACCGCTCAATAAAAGAGATGGTTGGCTTAAGCGACAGATAGAAACAAAAAAGCTGCAGTTGTTTGATAAATACGGCAACGATTACTCCAAAATAATTTCCGCATTACTCGATAAGTTTTTTCATTTATTCCCACAGATATTGTTTGTGTCGTTGCCATTGTTTGCTATGCAAATGAAGTTGTTATATATAAGGCGCAGGCAATATTATTATGCTGATCACGGAATTTATGCAGTGCATTTGTATTGCGCCATGTTCATACTTATTTTCATGTTAGTTGTTTTGTCCAATTTAGAAAAACTCCCTTATCTCGGATGGACAAGTATAATTGGCACCATTGTAAGCATTTATGCTTTCTGGTATATCTATAAGTCTATGAAGAATTTTTACAGTCAGTCGCGCAGTAAAACCGTCCTCAAATTTCTTCTGCTTTTGCTCATGTCTACTGTTGTAATCTCCTTTTTGTTTGGCCTGTTTTTTATCTTTTCAGCATTTACAATTTAATTCTTACTTATGGCAGTTGATAAAAGATTTTTAGGATTAGTAACCATCATGGATGAGTTGAGAGAGAAGTGTCCCTGGGATAAAAAGCAAACAATAGATACCCTTCGCCCACTTACATTAGAGGAAACTTACGAGTTAACTGATGCAATTACTGACCACGATTGGAAAGGAATTAAGGAAGAGCTAGGCGATCTTTTACTACATATATTGTTTTACGCAAAGATCGGAAGCGAGCAACAGCAATTTACTTTAGAGGAAGTTATTGAAGGTATCAGTAGCAAGCTTATTTCAAGGCATCCACATATTTACGGCGATGTAAAAGTGAATGACGACGAAGACGTAAAGAAGAACTGGGAGCAATTGAAAATGAAGGAGGGAAAGAAAAGCGTTTTAAGTGGTGTTCCTAAAACATTGCCTGCTATGGTTAAAGCCACTCGCATACAAGACAAGGCGAAGCAGGTTGGGTTTGAATGGGACAATAAAGAAGATGTCTGGAAAAAAGTAGAGGAGGAGATTGCTGAATTACATGAGGCCATAGAAAGCAAAGATCAAAGTCATATTGAAGAAGAGTTTGGCGATGTAATGTTTAGCCTTATTAATTATGCACGATTTTTGCAGATCGACGCCGAAGGTGTTTTAGAGAAAACAAATAAAAAGTTTATTGCACGTTTTACGGCGATGGAAGAAATGGCGACTAGTCATAAAAAGTCGTTAGCCGATATGTCTTTAGCAGAAATGGATGCACTGTGGAATGAAATCAAAAAAGCAAGGAAGTAATAAGTGTAGTAACAGCATGTATACCATGGTTGCTTTTTGTTACTAGCATTTGATACTTTATTTAAACTCCGGTTGTGTCACTCACTTGTACTGTATCTTTTTATGGCATCTTTTTAAAAACGTAACCTTCTTTTAAGACAGACTTAGTCAATGACATTTGAAACCGTACGGAAGAGTTTTATTAGGAGTCGTTTTTACCTTTACAGTTCAGTGTTGCTGTACTTGGTGTCAATATTATTAGCAGTAAACTGGTCGTTCTTTTCTTCACCTGACCAGGTAAAGCAAAAGCTGGAAACATTTATAAAAGACGGTGAAGAAAGGTTTGAAACTTTCACGAAAGATCAGTTTGCCTTAAGGGCAATTGCCGATGCAAACCAAAAGCCTGTAAAAGCGCTTGAGTACATTGATAACACAACCAACCTTTACGTTTATACCCGCAACGATGTCGGCAATTTATTACTTATCTATTGGAACAACCACGAAGTAATACCAGATACACAAGATCTGCAAAAGCCCGACGGGAAGTACATGGTTGTATACCAGAACGGTGAATTTGAGCTCGTTAAAAAAACGCAGATTTTAAATGGGCGAGAGGTAGTAATAGCAGGACTAATACCATTAAGGGTAAACTACTTTTTCGAGAATAAGTATCTAAGAACTGAATTCCCTGCAGTCCCAAACATTGAAAATCGGTATGAACTGACTTATAAAGCTCCAACTGTTTTTATAAGCAATGGCGATGGCAAGTTATTGTTCGGCCTTAAAGAAAAGGCGGAAGTAAGGGATACAGGCCCAGGTGTTCTGGCAATAATTGTAAGAGTAATTGCCGTTATACTGCTACTTATTTTCATTAACCTTATCGCTTACGATCTTGCTTTGCATCGGGGATGGAGAAAAGGGCTTGTATTTCTTGTCACCTGCATTTTCTTTCTCAGGCTTCTATCGTACCTGTTGCCTTTTCCTTTTAATCTTAGTAAGTTCGAGTTATTCGATCCGCTTATTTATGCTTATGACTATACTATAAATCCCTCCCTCGGCGATTTATTTATAAACATGATCCTGGTGTACTGGATTGTAAATTTTATTAAGACTACCGCAATCCATCATTTTAAAAACAGTAACGGCTTTAATGGAATTAAAGCATTCTTCACTGTCATTAGCTTATCGCTCCTTCTTTTAGCATTGTCTTTCACATGTGCAGGAGTTATCCGAAGTTTAATTGTTGATTCTAAAATCTCTTTCGATGTAGCCAATTTTTTTAGCCTTAATATTTATTCCATTATTGCCTTTATTGTTCTCTGCTTTATTATTCTTTCGTTCTTTTATGTCAGCCATTTTATTTTACTGTTTATCTTCAAACAGCACGCTGTTCCCGCCTATGTAAAGTATTTAACCATCACAATTGTTTCACTCTTTTACCTTACCCTTAATGTTCGAAATCCAGGGGTTACTAGTAACCTGCCGGTATTACTATGGTTACTTGCCTACCTGGCCATAATGGAATTAAGACAGAAGGACATTCTTACTCCTATTATTCGATCTTCTTTTTTCCTGTTATGGTTAATCTTTTTTGCCGGAAGCGTTTCTGCCTTGATTATTTTTCAAAACAAGGCAGTAGAGATGGAGCAACGCATAAGACTTGCCGAAAAAATAGCCCTACAAACAGATCCCGCAGCAGAGAGTATTATGAGTATTGGCCTGTCAAATTTCAATACCAACTTCTTAGCAATCAACTTCCCCAGGCTTAGCCTCGAACTTAGTAATAAGAATATAAAAGATAGCCTACTCGGGGTTAATTTTTCCGGTTTCCTCAATAAATATGATTCGCGCATTTACACGTACGATAGAGATAGAAAGCCTCTGTTTAATGAAGACCCTGTGTCCTTTGATGTAATTACGAATATTATACTTAACCAGAGTAAGAAGACAAGTATACCGAATGTTTATTATTATGAGGATAACTACGAAGGATTTAGCTATTTGTTTCAAAAAGAGATAAAGGATTTTGACGGGAACTTACTCGGATACTTCTTTGTTTTCGCGAAGCCCAAGAGGTATAAAAGCGAAGCATTGTACCCCGAACTTTTTAAGCAGGTTAAAGATATTACCTCAGACCTTGATGTTAACTATGCTTATGCTGTATATAACAAAGGTGAGCTTGCAAACAATAAGGGGGATTACAATTTTGTCACCCGCATCCCAAAAACGCAGTATCCAAAACGGGATTATGAAATAATTGAGAATGACAATAACTACGAGCTTTGGTACAATGCCGGTAACAATAAACTCGTAATTATAGCCCGCAATAGTTCTACCTTCTTCGATGCGATTACCCTGTTCGCCTACTTATTTGGATCCTTTCTGTTTATAATAATCGTTTTTCATCTTGCATATGTATTATTAAAAACACGCTTTAGATTTAAAAGTCTAAGAGGAGCCTTCCGCTTAAACATCAGGACACAAATACAAGCTACCATAATCTTTATAAGTGTTTTTTCTTTTTTTGTAATCGGTATCGCAACTATCAGCTTTTACATTAAACGTTTCAATCAAAATAACCGGGAGCGACTGATTAAATCAATCCAGGTAATGGCTAGCGAGATACAAAGCCAGATAGCTACTCATTCTATTTTTGATGATGTAGTGAAAGTGTATGACCTGGGAGCAAATTCTGAACTAGAAAGAAGTATTGATGAGATCGCCGAGATACACAGTGTAGATGTAAACTTCTACGACTTGAACGGTAATCTTCAGGTATCTACCCAACCATACATTTACAACAAAGAAATATTAAGTAAGATGATGGAGCCCACTGCCTTCTACAGGCTTCATTATAACAACGACATTCAGTTTATACAGGATGAGATGGTCGGCAGGTTTCCTTACATCAGTATTTATGTTCCTATACGAGATGAAAGCGGTAAGCCTTATGCATACCTTAATATTCCTTATTTAAATTCTCAACGCGAACTAAACCAGGAGATTTCAAACTTCCTTGTTACATTAATTAACCTAAACGCTTTCATTTTTGTACTAGCTGGTGCTATAGCTATGTTGGTCACCAACCGTATCACTAATTCATTTACCCTAATTGCAGGCAAAATGAAGGATATAAATCTTCGGAAAGCTAATGAAGAAATAAACTGGAGCTATAATGATGAAATAGGTGCGTTGGTCAATGAATACAATAAGATGGTTAAGAAACTTGAAGAAAGTGCCCAGGCGTTAGCTAAAAGCGAAAGGGAAGGAGCGTGGCGTGAAATGGCGAGGCAGGTGGCACATGAGATTAAGAACCCGCTTACTCCTATGAAACTTAGCATT
>JAQBNN010000173.1 GCA_028288505.1 Segetibacter sp.
GTAAGCAAAAACCAACGAAAACCTATAGGATGCGTTATGCGTTTTTTATAGCTCAGGAAATGTTCGTTCAAAACAACACTTTTTAATAGTTGGAAAAAGTAAACACGTTCAAATTACTGCATCTCAAACAATTACAAGAGTATTAACAATATTGATATCAGGGGATACACCGATAAGTAAAAAAGCTCCGCAACAATTTCTACAATAAGTAATGTTGGCCGACGAAACGAGTAAGAAGTAGAATTAGTTGTAGAACTAACAGATGTTTATGAAAAATACTATCCTCGCTGAATAGACGCAAGCAATGCAAAAGAAGCTGAGCGGCTTAAAAAGAAAGTGCAGAATTTTAGTTAATAAATTGGGCTGACAAAATTGACAACCTTCGTGAATTTCCAATGCTGCTTCTGACTTTGCTAAGTTTTTTTAGTTGAATATAAGTCGTTAATAAAACGAATACAAAAAGGAAATGAAACACTTTATGCCCGGGCAAATGAAACAGTTGATAAAGCAATCAAACAATTGAAGGGAAGTAAAAAGTGAGATTGAAGTGTATGTGGATGAGTTGATAATTGTTCTTGTTCAATAAAGACGTACTAGCACAAGAGTGCAACGCAATGATGCTAAATAGTAGCAGAAATGTGCGGAACAAAATCTTTTCATTCTTCGAGAGAAGAGAAATACTTAGGGTACGTCAACTTTATCAATCGCGGTAACTTCTAGCTGTTAACTTTGAGAGATTAAAAATTGTTATGCGAGAACTTTCAGTGGTTGTGACGGTGATGAATGAGGAAGATAATATCCTTCCTCTTGTTGAGGCAATTGATGGAGCATTGCAAGGCTTAGATTATGAAGTGATCTTCGTAGATGATGGTTCGACGGATGCAACAAGGCAAAGGATAAAAGCGTTGACAAGTGAAAGAATTCTTCTTGTTGAGTTACGAAAAAACTACGGGCAAAGTACCGCTATGACGGCCGGCATTGATCATACCAGCGGCATTTATATTGCCCTGTTAGACGGCGACCTTCAAAACGATCCGACTGATATACCACTGATGCTGGACTTACTAAAACGCGAAGATTGGGATGTGGTTGCGGGCAATCGTAAGAACCGTAAAGACGGTTTTCTTTTAAGAAAAATACCCAGCAAAATCGCTAATTACTTTATTAGGCGATGGACTAAAGTTTACATTAAAGACTACGGTTGTACTTTAAAAATATTCAGAAGAGAAATAGCCGAGGACCTTGGATTGTATGGTGAACTGCATCGTTTTATTCCTGTGCTTGCAGCTATGCAGGGTGCAAGGATAACGCAAGTTGATGTTAAGCATCACGCACGTCGTTTTGGGAAATCGAAGTATGGTATAGGAAGAACATTTAGGGTAATGAGCGACCTTGTTACAATGGTTTTCTTTAGACGCTATATTCAAAAGCCAATGCACCTTTTTGGCACGATGGGTTTTATAGGGTTGTTTATTGGTATCGTCATTAACCTATATTTATTGATCTTGAAAATACTAGGTCAGGATATATGGGGGAAGCCGTTACTGATACTTGGGCTTATCTTTTTATTAGGCGGTATTCAGCTTATAACTATTGGCATTCTTGCCGAAATAAATGTGCGCACCTACTTTGAATCTTCTAACAAAAAAACTTACCAGGTAAGAAAGATATATGGCGGCAAGCAATCTTAAAAATGTAGCCAAACTTATTTTAAAGCTTGCGGTAACCGGCATTTGCCTATGGTATGTTAGTCGTAAAGTTGATTGGACATTAACCTGGGAATTGCTGGTTAAATCAAACAAGGGATGGCTCCTTTTTGCAGCAATACTATTTACTGTTAGTAAAATAGTTTCCTCCTTCCGGCTAAATATTTATTTAAAAAATATTGCCGTTCAACTTTCTGAGAAAGTAAACCTTCAGTTGTACTGGCTTGGCATGTTCTATAATTTGTTTTTACCCGGGGGTATTGGCGGCGATGCTTACAAAGTAATCCTGTTGAATAGGCGAGGAGAACACTCTATAAAAAAACTAACAGCAGCTGTATTGTTAGATAGAATTAGCGGGGTAGCTGGCTTAGGTTTTTTAGGGGTAATATATTACTTCCTTATTTTCAGAAATGAAAGCTATGGCGGGCTTTCGCTTGCAGCCATTCCTGCTGGTTTAATTGCATATTACTTGCTAGTGAAGCGGTTCTTCCCTTCATTTATTAAAAGCTACGGGAGCACATTATTGCTTGGAATTGTAGTGCAACTATTACAAGTGCTTTGCGTGTATAGTTTAATGGCTTCCATCGGCATTAGCACTAACCAAAATCATTTTATTTTTTTATTCCTTGTCTCCTCTGTTGTCGCTATCATTCCCTTCACAATTGGTGGGCTCGGTGCCAGGGAAATAGTTTTTTTATGGGGCAGTAATAGCTTTATGTTAGACAAACATGAAAGCGTCTATATTAGCATTCTCTTTTACCTTATAACCCTGTTGGTATCTTTTGTAGGAATAAGATGGGCGTATAAAAATCCGCTAAAGGCTTCCTTGAAAAAGGCTGACTAGATCATCGCACGTCTTATAAGGGATGATCACTTTTTTGTATCCAGCTTTTGAAATCAATTAAGCTTTGGTTGCTTCGCACTCTTGTACTGTATCAATTCGATTCAGCAGAAAGAAAAATGGACTTGCTGTGTTACTTGTACTTTTAGTTACAAGCGAGAAAACTAATAAAATCTTTAATCAATTTAACAACTAGGAGTTGAACTAGTTAAGTAGATTAGCATATTGTAGTTAGTATTAATTAAGTCAATTAAAGTATGAGATATTTTATACCCTTTTTATCTATCCTTTTGGTCGGTTGTTCTATTGAGATCAACCAGGACCGTTATCATCATTTTAAAACAGTATTGCCTGTTGAGCAATTTAAGCAAATACAAGAGACGGTAAGCCCTACCAATTTGTTGAGACCACTGCTCCTGATCTTTTAGCAATAAGCAAGAATTCGGATAATAGAATAATCCGTGTACTTGCTCCGTGGTGCTCGCCGTGCATAACCAAATTTACAAAGGACTATTTTTTAATAGACTCTTTGGTTAAGGCTAAGCCAAATACTAATTTTTTAGTCGTAAATAATAGTTATGGAACTGGAACACAAATAGAAAAGCTCTATAAAGGTTTAAATATTAGTACCCCGATCTATGTTTTGTCAAACAATTACTACGGAAATAAAAAAGACAAAAAGGTAGAAAAATTCGTGAAGGAACTTTGCGACACCTGCATGCCTGATCCCAACTACGGCCTGTTTGTTTTTGACAGGAATTCGAAGTTGAAAAGCTACTCGCAAAATATTGCTGGGATGAAGTTTTAATTAGGTTTGATTTGATGATTGGATAGTGTTTAGGACAGATGAATGAGTCGATGTCTTCATTGATGTTCTTTCGGAAGTAGTAACTTATTGCTTCAAATTTTAGAGCCATTGCAGATCAATATGCAGTTGGAAAAGCTGCCATAAAAAAATGCTGTACAAGTGAGTGACACAACGATGATGACATGAAAGGCTGCTGCTCGCTAAAAAACCTTCATTACTTACTACGCTTACCGTTTGCTGCCCGATATCCTGTAATTCATACCAATGAAAGCGCCTGAAGCTTTACGCGAAAAATTAAGTTGTAGGTAACCCGTAAATTGTTTTGCTGTTAAATGCATTGTAGTTTTTAAATAGTCGTAAACAAGTTTTCGGCCGTCAATATCGTTAACGTTTACGTTGCGGTATTCGCTGCCTAACACTGTACCGTATGCTATCCTAATACCCGCGGTTAACGAGTTAAACTTGCCCAGCAATTCGGTATAGCCACCAAATGTACCAAAGAAGTCGCTTCTTGCCAGGTAGGTAGCAGCACTGTCGCGCAGGTTCTCTCTAAATTCAAGGTATTTGCCAAAATCACTCTGCACAGACGTTTCTACACCAATTATTCTCCACTCTCCGCCCGGCATGGGTACAACGACATTTACACCTCCATCAATACCACAACCACCAAAACTGTTATAACCTTCGGAGCGGTTAATAGCACCGGCATTTAAAGAGCCTGCAGCGTCGGGCGGGATACGTAATATTCTATAGTTGCCAAAAGATAAATTAGCACTATAAAAAGTTTGAAAGTTTTTAAAATTATGTGCACCAGAAAGATTTGTCTGCACAGAAAAAACCTTGTCTGTTTCTAACTCGTTAGCAGAACCTGTGTAAATATTTAAACCTGCATAAAATGCAGTTGGAATTGTATCCTCTTGTAGCGGGATTGGATGATAAGAATTATGGTTGGCATTGAAAGGACTTACATAATAAGCCTGTTGGCGAACAGGACTACAGGAGACAAGGGCAAGGGTAGAAATTACGGCAAGGCAAAGAATATTGCTAAACATAGACCTCAACATTTTATTATAAGTGAATTCTATTTATTCAACAATATAATCTTTCTGTTGTTGTTTTGAGTCTTTGTTTGCAATACGATTGTTAGGAAAGATTCATGTGCGTTAAGGCGCAGCCTTTGCACCCAGCCAAGCCATTATACCCATACCTATTTCAATGGCTCTTTCATCAATATTAAATTTTGGCGTATGCACGTTATGAACAATTCCTTCAGCTTCGTTACGCACACCTAACCTAAAGAAACAACCTGGCACCACATGCGTGTAATAACCGAAGTCTTCAGCACCCATTCTTAATTCAGTCTCTTCAACATTTTTGTTGTCGTTAAATTCATCGGCAAGCTTCCACGCAGCGTCTGTTAAAACAGGGTCATTGTCAACAAAAGGATAGCCAACATCAACAAGAATATCTGCTTCAGCACCCATTGCCGCCACCAACTCGACGGTTTGTTTTTTTATTAATTCATGTGCTTTGTATCGCCACTTTTCGTCCATGGCCCTAAAGGTTCCTTTCAGCTTTACTTCGCTCGGTATAACATTAGTTGTATGCCCACCCTGGAAGGAACAAATTGAAAGTACGGATGGAGATGTGGGGTTGTTATTCCTGCTTATGATCTGTTGAAGACTCACGATAAGGTGGCAGGCTATCAATATTGTATCGGCAGTGAGATGAGGCGCTGCAGCATGTCCGCCTTTACTCCTGATAGTTATATAAATTTCGTCGGCACTTGCCATTACTCTTCCTTTCCTAAAACTCAGTTTGCCAAGGTCTAAACCAGGGTGAACGTGCAATCCAAAAATGCCTTGTGGTTTAGGATTCTCAAGTGCACCTTCTTTTATCATAAAGCTTGCACCTCCGGGGTTCTTCTCTTCACCCGGTTGAAAGATCAGCTTAACGCTTCCTTCAAATTCATCCTTTAGTTCTTGTAAAATTTTTGCTGCACCAAGGAGGCACGTTGTATGTACGTCATGACCACAGGCATGCATTACTCCGTCATTAGTTGACTTGTAGGTTATGTTATTCTCTTCTGAAATTTGGAGTGCGTCCATATCTCCTCTCAGCGCAATAACCCGGCTGCCAGGATTTTTTCCTTCTATTAGTCCAACAACTCCTGTAGTAGCTTTTATTTCAAAAGGAATGTTCCAGCTTTTAAGCTTCGCTTGAACAAATTTGGATGTTTCAAATTCCTGGTAACTTAATTCGGGATGGGCATGTAGATGGCGCCTTACTTCAACAAATTCAGGATGGTACTGTGAAGCGAGTGTCTTTATCTTTTGTAAAAGCATGTGTGAAATTACGGAGGCAAACGCAATTAATCCTCCCACTCTTCCTCTTTGGGGGTATATTCTATTATGTCGGAAACAATAAAAATGCCGCGCTGAGGATATAAGGCACTAATCATCTTACGCATTGTTTGCGCTTCCTTTTGGGTCAGGAAGTTTCCTACCCTTACGCGGTAATTAGGTGCCTGGTATAGAAGGTAAGATTTTTCATCAGGAAAGCGTCTAAGCATTTCTGCTTTTACAGCATTTGCCTCATCCCTGTTTTGGGTGTTAGCTGCTTGTATGCGGTAACCGCGTATCCTGCGCGTACCACTTCTTGCTGCACGTTTATTTATTTCAGTTTGTTTCGATGATAAAACATCAAGCCTGGGATCTTTCTTAACGATCACAGAGCCAAATGTGTCGGTGGCCAAATATTGAGCAGTTAAATTTATTGTAGCAGTGAATGCAAAAACCATAAAAAGTAATAGTATCCTCATGTGCTTCTTTGTTTTTTAATAATTTCCTTTGTCGGCCGCTTGCCCGTTTACAATGGTAATACTTGCGCTGCATCCTAATCTTGTAGCCCCGGCGTCAACCAGTGCCTTTGCAAATTCATATGTTCTTATTCCGCCCGATGCTTTTATCTGAACATTTGCAGGTAAGTTAGCTCTCATCAATTTTACAGTTTCAACACTTGCCCCTTTCTCTGCATAACCTGTTGAAGTTTTTAAATAATCTACACCTGCCGCACCGTATAATTCACAACATTTCAAAATTTCATCCTCCGTTAAAACGCCGCTTTCAATAATGATCTTTACAACTTTACCCCTGTTTTTTATGACAGGTATTATGTGGTTAATTTCATTAGCAACAAAAGCCCAGTCTGTGTTCTTTATCGCCGTAAAATTAATAACCACATCCAGCTCATCTACGTTGTCGACGATTGCAAGCAATATTTCTGCCAGTTTTGCCTCTACAGCAGCATAGCCAAACGGGAATCCGATAACTGTGGCAACTTTAACACCGCTATCTGTTAACCACTCTTTACACTTCTTAATAAACATTGGAGGTACACATACCGATGCAAACTGGTATTCCTTTGCTTCGGTACAAAGCTTTTCAATTTCTGCAAGTGTGGCTGTAGGCTTCAGCAGGGTGTGGTCGATGTATTGATGAATTTTTGTCATTTGTTTTACTTTCTATATTTCAGCCACAACATAAGATAAAGGCATGTTTTGTTGCTGATGCCACCTTTAAAATTAAAGTTTATAGACTTAATACAAATAAAAAAAGCCCTAATCTGGTAGACTAAGGCTTTTAACTGCTAGTAGAGCGTACGGGAATCGAACCCGTGATTCCTCCGTGAAAGGGAGGTGTCTTAACCCCTTGACCAACGCTCC
>JAQBNN010000178.1 GCA_028288505.1 Segetibacter sp.
TTCATGGTCCTGGCAAGCCCAATCGTGGCGAAGTTTTCAATAACTTCTATGCATTTTTCAATTTTAGCCTGCACTATCGGTTGTTCATCTTTGTCCCATTTACCGAGTACAAACTCTATCTGCCTACCTTTAGCAAAATTGTTACCAATTCCAAACCTTAGTTTAGGATAGGCGTTGGTACCCAATGTTGCCTGTATATCTTTTAACCCGTTATGGCCTGCATCGCTGCCGGCTGCACGCAGCCGTAATTTGGTAAGCGGAAGAGCGAGATCATCGACGATGGTGAGCGTATTTTCTATTGCAATCTTCTCTTTATCAAGCCAATATTTGTAGGCACGGCCACTTAGATTCATAAATGTAGTTGGTTTAATGCAGGTAAAAGCCTTCCCTTTCCATTTTACTTCTGCAACTTCTGCAAGGCGCTCCGTTTTAAACAGTCCGCCGTGTTTTGTTACAAAGGCTTCTACTACATCAAAACCTATGTTGTGCCGTGTGGTTACGTACTCGCTACCAATGTTTCCAAGCCCAACTATCAAAAATTTATTCATTGGCTGCAAATTTAGGTGGTCTTTAACAAATGAATGGCAGTTGTTTGCTACTTGTTGCGCTTTGAAGCCCAAAGACCTAGCGGTACAAGTGAGTGACACAACAATGTTTAATTAAAACCCAAATGCTGGAGACCAAAAAATTACCAGGAGGAGAAAATTCACCTGCGAACACAAATTGAGATGGCATAAAAAAGCCCGGTGCTAACACCAGGCTCTTTATCAAAATAGTTTTACTGAACTTATTTCTTCTTTTCAGTAGCTTCTTCCTGCTTCAACTGGCGAGTCATTACTACAGAAGCGATAGGAATACGTGGACTGTTTAAAATTTCCATGTTTTCTACTTTTACATCTTCAACCCTAATGTTGCCGTTAAGCTCAAGGTTAGTAATGTCTACTGTAATTGATTCTTTCAAATCTCTAGGGAAAGCTTTTACTTTTAGCGACTTCATTTTAATTACCAACTTACCGCCACCTTTAACGCCTACAGACACGCCTGTTAAGTGTAAAGGAAGGGTTGCAACTACTTTCTTGTCTTCAACAAGTTGCAAAAAGTCGAGGTGTAAAAGCTCATCAGTTACTTTGTCGAACTGAAGATCTTTAAGAATACAAGTGTAGCTTGTTCCGTCTACTTTTACTTCTGCCTGCATAAACTCACTGGTGTACACGATTGGCCTTACGTCTTTTACAGGAACAGAAAAGTTTATCTCTCCAGCACCCCCGTAAATTACACCAGGCACTAATTCCTGAGAGCGAAGCTGGCGGGTGGCTTTTTTGCCAATTTCGGTCCTCAGTTGTCCTTCGATTGTAATTGTTTTCATTGTTATATTTAATTTAAAAAATGACTATTTCACTAATGTTTCTCACCTCTTTGCTTCGCTTTTAATTGCGAATGAATAAAAAGGCTTGTGATGCTGCGGTTTTCGTAGGCATTACGAATGGCTATTGCAAACAAATCGGACACTGACAAAACCTTTATTTTACTGCTCTCTCTTTTAAGTGGAATTGTGTCGCAAACGACTAATTCTTCCAGCATACTATTTTCAATATTTTCGTATGCTTTCCCGCTTAAAACAGGGTGTGTACATAAAGCCCTCACGCTCCGTGCTCCTTTATCTTTCAATAAGTTAGCTGCTTTCGCCAATGTTCCGCCTGTATCACAAATATCATCTATAAGAACTACATCCCTGCCATTTACGTCACCTATAACCACCATGCTGGCTATTTCGTTTGCCCGCTTTCGGTGCTTGTCGCAAATCACCATTTCGCTATTGAAATACATTGCAATTTCACGTACACGATTGGTACTTCCCACATCAGGGGCGGCAAAAGTAAGGTTTTCTAGTTTAAGTTTTTCTATGTAAGGGATAAAAATGGCCGAACTGTCAAGGTGATCAACCGGGATATCAAAGTAACCCTGAATTTGTGGTGCATGAAGATCCATTGTTATTATCCGGTGTGCTCCCGCAGCCACTAACAGGTTAGCAATTAATTTTGAACCAATTGCTACCCTTGGTTTATCCTTACGGTCTTGCCGAGCATACCCGTAGTATGGCATAACTACGATTATTTTATAAGCACTTGCCCTTCTGGCGGCATCAATCATAAGCAAGAGCTCCATGAGATTGTCAGAAGGTGCACAGGTACTTTGAATAAGGAAAACATAATCGCCGCGAATGCTTTCCATAAATACCGGCTGAAACTCTCCATCGCTAAACTTTTGTATATTGATGTTGCCTAAGGGGATTCCAAACTTTTGTGCGATTTTAGTTGAAACAGTTTGAGATCCAGTACCTGAGAAGATTTTTATTGAGGGATTCATAGTGGTAGAGAAATGTGCCGCGAAGATAGATATTAGCCTTAGAAGATTTAAATTAGAAAATATAAATTTTAGCATGGAAAATACCTCCATAAAAAATTGGGCTGAAGATGATCGTCCACGTGAAAAACTAGTAGCAAAAGGTGCAGAAGTTTTAAGTAACTCTGAACTCGTAGCCATTTTAATAAATAACGGCACCACCAACAGAAGCGCTGTAGACCTTGCTAAAGAACTTCTCAGCTTTGTAGATAACAATTTGCAGCGCCTGGGCAAGCTTTCAGTAAAGGACATAGTAAACCTTAAAATAAAGGGGCTCGGACCTGCAAAGGCAATTTCGATTGCTGCAGCTCTAGAACTGGGGATAAGAAGAAATATGGCCGACAATAAAAAGCAGGTAATCTTTTCGAGCAGAGATATTGCAAGTTATCTTAGAGCACAGTTTCAATATAGAAAGCACGAAGTATTTGCTGTTGTTTTTCTCAATAAGGCAAATAAAATTAATCACTACGAAATTATTAGCGAAGGTGGTATAACCGGCACGGTAGCAGACCCGAGGATCATATTAAAAAAAGCACTTGAACACGGGGCTGTGCATATTTTGTTGTGCCACAACCATCCTAGTGGAAGCCTTAAGCCAAGCCGGCAAGACGAGGAACTAACCCAGAAAATAAAGGATGCAGCAAGGCTATTTGATATAAAAGTGCTTGATCATATAATTGTAAGCGAGGAAGGATTTTACAGTTTTGCAGATGAAGGAATACTTTAGAGGAAATTACCTTTCGCACTAAATATATTATTAATTGGCCGTGAAGCCTCTCCTACCTTTTTTTAAATTATGCCTGGGCAGTGGGACCGCCAAAAGTCATTGGAATTTCCACCTGTTCGAGGTCCTGGATGTTACCGTTAGCAGCTTCGTACCTATTGACGTTATCTTCTAGTGCCTTCATAAAACGCTTTGCATGCA
>JAQBNN010000104.1 GCA_028288505.1 Segetibacter sp.
TTTTAAATGCTGCACGAATGGCCACTTCTGTTTTACCAAAACCTACGTCTCCACATACCAACCTGTCCATTGGTGAAGGGCTTTCCATGTCCTTCTTTACATCGGCAGTCGCCTTGCTTTGGTCAGGAGTATCTTCATAAATAAAAGACGCTTCCAACTCTGTTTGCATGTAATTGTCAGGCGTATGTTGGAAACCTTGCTTTGCTTTACGTTCAGCATATAATTCAATCAGGTCAAAAGCTATTTCCTTAACCTTCGTCTTGGTTTTGTCTTTAAGCTTTTGCCATGAATCGCTACCAATTTTATTGATCTTTGGAACAGTTCCTTCCTTACCAGTAAACTTGCTGATCTTATGCAGCGAGTTGATGTTTACATAAAGAATATCATTGTCTTTGTAGATGATACGAACTGCTTCCTGTAATCGTCCGTTTACTTCTAACTTTTGCAAGCCGCTATAAGTTCCTACGCCATGATCAATATGTGTTACATAATCTCCTGGCTGCAGTTCTCTAAGTGTACGAAGTGTGAGCGCTTTGTTTTTATTGTAAGCCTGCTTAACCTTGTACTTATGGTAACGTTGAAAGATCTGGTGATCAGTATAACAAACCACCTTCAGTTCCTCATCAATAAAACCGCGATGTATTGCAACAGGTAAAGGTGTAAAATGTATCTCTGCTTTCAGGTCTTCAAATATGCTGTGCAGCCTTTCAAGCTGCTTAGGATTTTCTGCAAAGAGGTATAATTCAAAGCCCTTCTTTTCCCAGTCTTTAAGATCTTTTATTAAAAGATCAAACTGCCGGTTAAAGGAAGGTTGATCTCTTGTTGCAAATGCTATTTCAAATCCGTTAAAGTAATTTGCCCTGCCAAACTCTACAATATGTCTTGTTTGAATTTCCTGTTCAATCGTTGTCGCTTTTACAAAGTCTTCGGCTGTTACATTTTTTAAGATCTTCGTTTCGTCATCTTCTTCAAACTGCTCTTTCCTTCCTTCGTTATCTTTTTGTTGGCTCAGAAAAATTTCAAGGTCTTCTTCCTGTACTTCAATCCGGTCTTTTGCAAACTGCCAATCCTCTACCCACACAGCCAGGTTCCCCGGTAGAAATTCAAACAATGAAACTTTATCGCCGGTGGCAAATTGTGTTTCTATGTTAGGAATAATGCTTACCTGCATCAACTTGCGTTCACTCAATTGTGTCTCAGGATCAAAGATCCTTATGCTATCAACATCGTTACCAAACAACTCAACACGGTAAGGCTTTTCATTACCAAAAGAATAGATGTCGAGGATGCCGCCACGCAGTGCAAACTGCCCCGGCTCGTACACAAAGTCAGTACGTTCGAAGCCATACATTACAAACAACTCCAGTAAAGAGTCGAGGTTAATTACATCGTTTGTTTTTATGCTGATAATGTTGCCAGAAAGTGTTTTAGGTAACACTACTTTTTCAAACAACGCTTCAGGATGAGTGACTATAATTTTCTTATTACCACCAGCCATCACCCTCGTTAATGTTTCCGTACGCAACATCACGTGGCTGCTGTTAAGCAACTTAAAATTCTTCCTATTCTTAAATGATGATGGAAAATAAAAAAGGTCTAAAGCGCTTGTAAGGCTCTCCAATGTATTGTGAAAATAGGCCGCTTCTTCTGCGTCATTTAAAACGATCAGGTGGTTAACGTCCGCCGCAGCTTCATGATTAAAAATACCTGCAACGGTAAAGGCGCTGCTGCTGCCCTTGAGGTTCTTTAAATAAATTCGTTGCGGCTGGGACGAAGTAAGCCTGTCCACCAAAGAAAAAAGGCGGGGGTTATTTCTAAACTTTTCTGATAAATGCTCAAGGTTCATTAGCTCTCCTGGAAAATTATAGTCGGATAGCAACTACAATTTTTGTGGCTGCAAATATACCTTTCGCTACATAAAAGCAGCGTTAAATTAAAGAGGAATGAAAAATGAAAAATGTAAAATGAAAAATAAACACCCATTCATTCGATACCAAAATACTTTGTTTAGGATTTGGTAGCAAGCTTAAGTGCTGCTATTAAACATCGTTGTGTCACTCACTTGTACGGCAAAATATTTTTCAGCTTTTTTTTATCGCTTACCCTAAGTAGGAACAGTAGTATTCGTGGTAAGTCGTTACTTAATGAAAGCAGATACTTACATTCGTCCTCTATATGTTTCAAGAATTCAATCGGTTCCTTAGACATACACCACGTCTTTTAAGATTTTGGGACCGATGTATTTGCTCAAGCCGTTCTTAGTAACGATTTCAATTCTTTCATTCTTGAAAAGGTTTTCGAACATATCGTAGACAGCCATGAAGTTGTCGAAGTTCTCTTTTTCAGGTTCAAAATCTATCAACAAATCAATGTCGCTCTCATCAGATTGTTCGTTTCGCAAATAAGAGCCAAACAGCCCAATGTTTGACACGCCAAGTTTACACAACTCAGACTTGTGAGATTTTATGATGGTTATTATGTTTTCTTTTGTTGTCACTTTGTACAATGTACCCAAAGATAGTCACTTTAAGAATTTTGACCTGTCACGCAAAATTACAGCTAACGTTTAAGTGTATTATAAAGTTGTGGCTATTTAAAAATGTCAACTTCAATTAATCACAAAAGTAAAATAGTGATTTAT
>JAQBNN010000134.1 GCA_028288505.1 Segetibacter sp.
ACTCAATGAAATGTTTAAATAGTTAATAGATCGGGTTACAATGCGGCTAGAACTTGGTTGTATATAGTGAGGTTTTTTAAAGAAGTCGGAAGCCTACAAATCCATCAGGTTTTTTGAAAGGCGGAGCAAAAGTAGGTCATTTTTCTGAGAAGCCATCACCTGCAACCCAAAGGGGAGTCCTTCAGCTGTCCTAAACAGAGGGAGGGAAATTGCAGGAATTCCCACCAAATTAGCATACACAGTATATATATCCCCGAGGAACATTTCAATAGGATCATTACTCTTTTCACCCAGCTTAAATGCAGGTGTAGGCACTGTGGGTAGTATGATAGCATCGTACTGCTCAAAGATTTCCTTTGTCTTCTTGGCTAAAAGCTGCCTAACCTGTTGGGCTTTAGTAAAGTAGGCTTCATAATAACCGGCGCTTAAAACAAAAGTTCCCAACAGAATTCTACGTTTAACTTCAGCGCCAAAACCATTACTCCTGTTTGCTTTATAAAAGGTGGTTAGGTCATGGTTTTTTTCCTCGTTCCGATGGCCAAATTTTACGCCATCGTAGCGTGAAAGGTTGCTGCTTGCCTCGGCAGTTGTTAAAACGTAGTAGGTTGGTACTATGTAATCAAGGAGTTGGAAATCAATTGCTTCCACCGCATGTCCTTCTGCTGTTAATTCTTCTATAAACCTCGTTGTTGCACCTTTGATTTCTGGGTGTAGGCTTGGATGATTAAGAGCATTGGAGAAATAGGCAATTTTATATTTATTGTTTTCTGCTTGCTCGTTTTTGAAATTGGGAAAAGAAGTGGAACTACAAGTGCTGTCAAATTCATCAGGTCCGCTTATTGAATCCATCACTACGCTTACATCATCAATAGAGTTAGCAAAAATACCAATTTGGTCGAAAGAAGAGGCGTATGCAATAAGTCCATAGCGTGATATGGTGCCGTAAGAAGGCTTGAATCCTATTACTCCACAGAAGTCTGCCGGTTGCCTAACCGAGCCGCCTGTGTCGCTCCCAAGACTTACCATGCACATTTTAGCCTGAACTGCTACAGCCGAACCTCCCGATGATCCGCCAGGAACACGGCTTGTATCGGCAGCATTTTTTACAGATCCATATGCAGAATTTTCGTTGCTGCTTCCCATTGCAAATTCGTCGCAGTTTTGGCGACCAATAATAATACCACCCTCATCCAATAGGCGCTGGGTTGCGGTGGCATTATAAACTGACGTAAAGTTTTCGAGAATAAGGGAAGAGGCAGAAACTTTGTGATCCTTATAACAGATCACGTCTTTAATTCCAATAATAACCCCATGCAGCTTTCCTAAGGGCTCTCCGTTTCTTCTTGCCTGGTCTAGTTCAGATGCTCTAACCAATGCTTCTTCTGCAAAGGTTTCAAGCCATACGTTGAGGTGAGCATTTGCATTTATAACATTAATATAATGACGAACGGCCTCAACACAGGTGGTTTGGCCGTTCGTTAATAATGTCTGGTAATCTCTAAAGGAAATAAATTCGAACAATACTATCAGGTTTTAATGAAGATCGCTTATGGTTGTGTAGTGGTAGTAGCAGAAGTTTGAGAAGCTTTAACCTCTTTCTCACTCATCCCTTCTTCAATTTCTTTTTTTACGTTGCTTTTTGCATCGTTAAACTCGCGTATACCTCTTCCAAGACCTCGCATTAGTTCAGGGATTTTTTTGCCGCCAAACATTAGCAGTACTACCACAATAATGAGGATCCACTCGCTTCCGCCCGGCATTGAGAATAATAAGTTATTAAACATGAGCTTAATTTTAAGAAAACAAAATTAGGTGTAATAGTTTGTATTTAAAGGGCTACCGGTTAAAATACGTATAAACTTCACTTTCGGTTTAAAAAAAAAAGCGGAAATAAAATTTCCGCTTTTAATATCTTCTTAAGACCACTAATATCTTTTTTCTTTAATCCTAGCACTCTTACCACTTCTTTCGCGAAGGTAGAATAGTTTGGCGCGGCGTACTTTACCTACCTTATGAACAAGAATAGAATCGATGTTTGGAGAGTTTACAGGAAATAACCTTTCAACACCTACACCATCAGAAATCTTACGTACGGTAAAAGTTGCAGTAGCACCTTGTCCCTGACGTTTAATCACATCACCTTTAAATGACTGGATCCTTTCTTTATTACCTTCAACAATTTTATAGTTAACGGTAACATTGTCACCGGCCTTAAATTTAGGTACTTGTTTAGTAGCAGTTAACTGCTCGTGCACGTAAGCAACAGCGTTCATATCAAATCTTTTTTACGGAGTGCAAAGGTAGGGGAAGGATTGAGAACTCCAAAAGTTTTTTAATTTTTTAATCTTTAATAAGGTAGCTGGGACCCTTATTAACAGAATAGTTATGCAAACTAACTCTACCTGGCACGAAATACTCCTTTACTGCTTTGAATTCTGTAAGGCATTTGTAATAATTATCTAATATTAAAATGCCCCCGGAAACAAGCCTGGGATAGAAAAATTCTAAAGCGGTTAGTGTAGACTCGTAATTATCAAGATCGATATTTAAATAAGAGATTTTCAGTTCGGGGTTTTCAATTAAAAATTCCGGGATAGTATCTGTAACATTCCCCGGTACAAATTCAACTTGTTCTTTTATTCCTTTTTGAATAAGTGCTTGTTGCAGGTTTTGTATGGCTAGAGTCGGTTCTGAATAGTTGTAATCTTGCAGCTGTTCCTCGTAATTATTTAAGTTGCCAAATTTTTCAAAGGCAATCATCTTTTGGTTGATAGCTGGTGACATTAGACTCCTGAACATGGCAAACCTTGTAAATCCTTCGTTGGCTGTTATGCCACATTTTATTACAGCACCTTCTAAATATCTTACTTTTTTATATAGCTCGTAATGGGCTACAAGTTTTCCGGAAAAGCTTTTATCATTCGTTTGAGGATATAAGAGCTTCTCTAATTCAAGTGGGTACGCGATGAATGATTTCATAGCAATTGTTTTCTGTTTTCTTTTTTTTGGGGGGTGAAACAATTGGCTAATCAAGAATATGGGTACGGGTAAACGAGCGTTACAAATGTAACCTCGACTTAAAACCCCGTTTGGTATAGTTAAGACTGCACAAGTGCTTAGTAAGGTTGCACAAGAAAGCTGATATACTTAATAAGGAGTTAATACTTTGAGGATTATGGGGAATATAAAACAGAAAGTACAAGAGTGCGACGCAACGAAAGCTTAATAGTAGCAATCGGTTTGGTCCAAAACTTCTCTTTTTATAAAAGTAAAAAGCCACCAGTTTCCTGGTGGCTCAAACAAAAATGTAGTGTAAAACTATCGTGCTATGTTAACAGCTCTTTTCTCGCGGATCACTGTTACTTTTATCTGGCCGGGGTAAGTCATTTCGGTTTGGATCTTTTGTGCAATCTCGAAACTTAACCTATCACTTTCTCCGTCAGTTACTTTATCTGCTTCTACAATAACCCTTAGCTCTCTTCCCGCTTGTATAGCATAGGCCTTCTCTACACCCTGGTAACCTACTGCTAGTGTTTCAAGCTCTTTAATACGCTGTAGGTACTGCTGCATTATTTCGCGACGAGCACCGGGGCGGGCTCCACTAATTGCATCGCAAGCCTGGATAATTGGGGAGATGACATATTGCATTTCCATTTCATCGTGGTGTGCACCTACTGCGTTTACCACTGCAGGATTTTCACCATATTTTTCGGTTAGCTTAGCCCCAAGAAGTGCATGGCTTAATTCAGTTTCCTCATCAGGTACTTTACCTATATCGTGTAGCAATCCGGCACGTTTAGCCAACTTCGGGTTCAGGCCCAACTCGCTAGCCATTATGCCACAAAGATTTGCTACCTCCCGGCTGTGCATCAGCAAGTTTTGACCGTATGAAGAGCGGAACCTCATTTTACCAATAAGCCTTACCAACTCTTTATGCAAGCCATGAATTCCTAATTCAATTACGGTACGTTCGCCGATCTCCATGATCTGCTCTTCCAATTGCTTCCTTGTTTTCTCTACCACCTCTTCAATACGTGCTGGGTGTATACGACCATCGCTGATTAGCCTTTGTAAGCTAAGTCTGGCAATTTCGCGGCGAAGCGGATCGAAAGAAGAGAGAACGATTGCTTCAGGTGTGTCATCTACTATAAGGTCTACCCCGGTAGCTGCTTCAATAGCCCTGATGTTACGTCCTTCACGACCGATTATCTGTCCTTTTATTTCATCTGTCTCAAGGTTGAAAACGGTGATGGCATTTTCTATCGCCTGCTCGGCAGCAGTACGTTGGATTGTTTGGATAATGATTTTACGAGCCTCTTTGTTTGCTCTTAGTTTAGCGTCGTCAATAATTTCCTGTTGTAGACCAAGGGCACGGGTATGTGCTTCCTGCTTCAGACTTTCAATTAGTTGGTTTCTTGCTTCGTCGGCAGTTAGTCCGGCAATTTTTTCTAACCGGCGAATGTGTTCCTCCTGGTGCTTTTCGAGTTCGGTCCTTTTCTGGCTAACAACTTCAAGCTGGCGATTAAGGTTTTCTTTTATTACATCATTTTCTTTAAGTTGTTTATCTAAACCCGCTTCTTTCTGGTTTAAAACAACTTCTTTTTGCTTCAAGCGGTTTTCAGCATCGCTAATCTTACGGTTGCGTTCGAAAACTTCCTTATCATGCTCGCTTTTTAATTGAACAAACTTCTCTTTCGCCTCAAGAATTTTTTCTTTCTTAAGCGTTTCTGCCTGGCCTTGTGCATCGTTTATAATCCTTTGTGCCTCGGCTTTAATCTTCTCGGCCTGTTGTTCTGCATCCGCTACCTGTTTACGCGTATCTTTTGCAAATATGAATTTGCCGGCATATACTCCAACTGCCAGCGCAACTATACCTACAATAATGGATAATACTATTTGATCCATGTCTTGATTGTGTTTTTTTGTTTTAAATGTTTCTTATTATGTTCCCAACTATCCCCAATCACTTTTCTGAAGGCAGTAAGGTTGCGAAGATAATTATTTTGACCTGATAAAAGGTGATGTTTGAAACAAGAGGAAACAAGTTGCTATTCAGCCGGTTGGAGTATTAAAGATTAGGTAAAAATGGCATGTGTGGAGCCGGTAAATTTTTAAGTTGATGCATTAGTTTTTGTCCTGTTCGTCATCATATTCGTAACTGATCCTACTATTTAGTTGTAATGAAGTAGTAAGTAGAGCTTTTTGTTCCCGGCTTTGGTAGGGAATGCGGCTTTTCTTGCGTCGCACTCTTGTACTTGTAGTAATACTATTGAGCAGAAATTAGTGGATGGATGAGTTGAACTATAAACCGTACCCAATGAAAAAGATATTTGCAGGCGCAATCGTATGCCTCACCTATTTGTCATGCACAAAAAATGTGGCTGAGATTGAAGCTGGTGAGGCGAGCATGAGAAAATATAAAGACGCTAATATTTCCATAGTAAACGTTCAGGGCTCAGCCACTGCGGCAAACTCGACTTTTACTTTTAATACAGAGTATGAAACAGGGCTTGCAGAGTTAGAAGTTTTTAAGGGAGCAACTGAGCAAACGCTTTGTCGAATTTCTCATTATGACTTGTGCAAGAATTCAAACGGTTTAAAGAGTTATAGGGTAACAGATACGATTTCTCCGGGCATCACTTCGTTTTACCTGGTTAAGTATAAGCTACAAAATGGAGAAGTCTTTTATACTCCTTTATACAAGCTGAAGGCAACAAAGTAGTTATTAGCCGAGGAGGAATTTGCTGAATGTTGTTATACAGTACAAGAGTGCGACGCAACGGAAGTGAAATAGTAGTAATTAGCTGGGTACAAAAAACTCGGATTAAAAAATAAAAGGCTGGCAAATAAGTGCCAGCCTTTTTCATTATTGCTTTAGCGTTTTATTTAACAGCTCTTCAATTTTAAGTAGTTTATCCTGGTTGTCTTCGTTTAAGAGAGCTTGTGGAGTTGGTTTTTGTTGTTCGGTAGCAAACCAAAGAAGTACCATTGCTACGTAATCCTGCATGTCTTTACCGGCAAAATTGGTTTTATAATCAACAATCTTTTCATTGATCATTTTAATTGTTTTGCGAACGATCTCTTCGTCGTCTGCCTGAATTTTGAGGCGATAACTGCGGTCAGCAATAACAATGTTTATGGGAATAAGCGGGTCGGCCATTTTTAGCTGTTTAATAGAGACAAGCACTTATCGATCTCGTTGAGGTAGGTGTTGATGCGTTTTTCGAGATCTTTTCGCGCATGATCGTGCAGGTTCAAAGCATTAAGTTTTAAGGAATCGACTTTTTTGACAAGCTCTTTATTTACGTCGGACCGACTACTCATTTCAGCTTTTAGCTGGTCATTTTCCTTTTGTAAACGCTCGACTTCTTTCAACGCCTTTTGGTGTTGTTTTATTAGCGTTTGCAGCTTTTCGTAAATGGTTTCTATCTGCTTGTCGGTAGCTTCCATTATTTTCTTATTTCGGCTTGCAGTTCTCTCTCAAAAGATTGTATCATTCTATTCATCATTGGATCAACCTCCTTATCGGTAAGCGTTTTCTCTTCGTCGAGAAAGGTAAAGTTTATGGCGAAGGATTTTTTACCAATGCCTAATTTTTCACTTTCAAAAACATCGAATAAGCGAACCTGCTGCAGCTTGTTGTTTTTGCTCTTACTAATCACTGTTTCCACCTGGTCAAAAGTTACTTCTTTATTAATTACTATAGCAAGGTCTCTTTCTACAACCGGGAATTTTGCAACCTCTTTATACGTGATGTTTTTACTGTCTACAAGCTGAACAAGCAAAGGCCAGTTGAACTCAATAAAATATACCGGCTGTTTTATATCGAAAGCTTTTAGCCGGGATGTGCTAACATCAGAAGCAGTAACTAAAACCTGGTTGTTTACGCTTAGTTGTAATGCTAATGAAGCGCCTTCAACGTCCTTTTGTTTCCATTCCGGCACCTTAACTCCGTTTAATTGCAGGATAGCTTCGGCTATACCTTTAGCTTTATAGATGTCAGCGAAAGCTGCCTTTCCTTTCCATGTATCATAACCTGCTTTGCCCGTTAGGTAAAGTGCGATATGCTCGGCTTCTGTATATTGGCCAACTGCTGTGCTGTGGTAAGTTTTACCAAATTCAAAAAATAGCAGGCTGCTGTTTTTCCGGTTTAAATTATAGGCCATTGTTTCAAGCCCTGTTTCAAGCATAGACACACGCATTACATCAAGATCGGCGCTTAAGTTGTTAATCATTTTTACAGCTGATAGCAGCTGGCCTTCAGAGTAATAAGCACTGTTTGTAATAGAGTTGGTCATGATCTCGCTGAAACCTAAGCCAACGAGATAGCCCGAAATTTTCTCCTTTAATACCTCCCTTGTTATGTTGGGATCGATCGATGGAGTGAAAGTCATGTGTGTCGGAAACTCAACATTATCTAAGCCATCAATGCGAAGAATTTCTTCCACTATATCGGCTGGCAGACTTATGTCGGGCTTACTATATGGAACGGCAACCCTCAGTTCATCCATTCCTTCTTTGATTATTTCGAAACCTAATGCATTTAGTATTCGTTTCACTGCATCAGGATGGTAGTTTTTTCCGCTTAATTTTTTTAGATAGTGGTATTTGATGGATACTTCTGTCTTCTCTTTCGGATCCGGGTAAACATCAATTACATCGGAGGCGATTTGTCCGCCGGCAATTTCTTTAATTAACAGCGCCGCTCTCTTAAGAACGTTTACTACGTTAAATATATCAACTCCTTTTTCAAACCGGCTTGCTGCTTCAGTTCTTAAACCATGACGAAAAGATGTTTTTCGAATAGAAATGGGATTAAACCAGGCGCTTTCCAGGAATATATTTTTAGTTGTATTCTTTACCCCACTTTTTAAACCGCCGAACACTCCTGCTATACACATTCCCTCTTCAGCATTACAAATCATAAGATCTTCGGCATCGAGCTTACGTTCTTTTTCGTCAAGAGTAGTGAAGGTTGAATTTGTAAGCGCTTTTACAACTACCTGTTTGCCTGTTATTGCATCTGCATCAAAAGCGTGCAATGGTTGCCCTGACTCATGCAGAATATAGTTAGTAATGTCAACAATATTGTTGATAGGCCTTTGGCCTATTGCGACTAATTTATCCTTTAACCATGCAGGGCTTTCAGTTACAGTAATGCCTGTAATTGAAACCCCCGAATAGCGTTGACATGCTTCTTCGTTTTCAATAGTAACTTTTATTGGAAGAGCCAGGTTGTCGGCTTTAAAACTTTTATTAAATGGGCTTTTAGGTCTTGTTTCAGATTTGTTATGATGAGTTAAGTAAGCACAAACATCTTTGGCTACGCCGTAATGACTCATTGCGTCCATCCTATTGGGGGTAAGGCCAATCTCGTAGATCCAGTCATTATAGATGTTTAAAAATTTAGCCGCCGGAGTCCCAGCTTTTGTTTCTGGCGGCAAAATCATAATGCCCTCATGGCTTGTTCCTAGACCTAATTCATCTTCTGCGCAAATCATTCCCTGACTTTCTTCACCCCGGATTTTTGCTGCCTTTAATGTAATTGGTTCCCCCGTAGTGGGATAAATAGTAGAACCTACTGTTGCAACCAATACCTTTTGCCCCTGGCTAACATTGGTTGCGCCGCACACTATTTTTAAAAGCTCCGGTGCGCCTATATCTACTTTGGTAAGTTTTAATTTATCTGCATTCGGGTGCTGTGCACATTCTATTACTTCCCCTACTACAACTCCTTGCAATCCACCTTTAAAACTTTCATATTTTTCCAGGCTTTCAACTTCTAATCCAACTGCTGTTAAAATTGTTGAAAGTTTCTCAGGCTCTAATTTCTCTGGCAGATATTCACTTATCCAATTATGGCTTATCGTCATTTATTTAACCTCTTTGTTACTTGCTGCAAATATAACAGATGCTTTACAGGCTGTATAGAATATTCGGGACAACAATTTTAATAAAACGCTGAATAAAAATTAAACGAAGAGAAGCCGCTGATTTTTTACTTCCCATTTTCACTTTTTACCGTTATTCCACGCACGTTTCACAGTTTTTTCAACTATTACATTGTAGAAATATTTCCCCACAGTAATTAGTCTAAATGCTGTACCATACCAACAATTACCCCCTTTTTCTTTGTGCACACCTGTTGTGAATTTAGTAGGGTAAGGGGCGGAAAACTTTTTTAAATTGTGTATAAACAATTTCTTTTTGTGTAAAAGCATGGTATTTACGGGGAAAGGTATGTTCAATAAAATAGCATAAATATTAGTGTTTTAAAATCTCCGTGGTGCCAAAAATCAACTCTATATTCGCCCTCCTGTCACCAGTTTTTGAAGATTTTTG
>JAQBNN010000142.1 GCA_028288505.1 Segetibacter sp.
CGTCCATACACTTCGTTTTTACTTTCATCAGCAATAAAGCCCGTTACAAAATCTTCAGGCTCGCCAGGCTTTCCATTAGTAAATGGCACGAACACCACTTTATAGCCTGAAAAAACAGAGCGGTTCCACGAGCCGTGCTGGCCTATAAAAGCGCCATTAATATACCTTTTAGGAAAAGCGTTTTTGGTATAAAAAGCAAGGCCAAGCGAAGCAGTATGTGGGCCAAGGTTAACATCGGGAACTAAAGTTTTTTGAACAAGATCAAGACGTTGCCCTTTCATTCGCGGATCTTCGTTAGGCCCAAAATAAGCATACGGCCAACCATAAAAGCCACCCTCTTTTACACTCGTCATATAATCGGGCACAAGGTCGTCGCCAAGGTTATCGCGTTCATTCACTGCTGTCCAAAGTATGTTGGTGCCAGGCTGCCAATCCATGCCCACCGGGTTGCGTAAACCTGCGGCAAAAACACGCATTCCACTTCCATCAGGATTGATTTCTAAAATGTTTGCCCTGTTCTTTTCATGTTCTATTCCATGCTCAGCATTGTTACTACCCGATCCAACACTTACATAAATTTTAGAGCCATCGCGGCTTGCAATAAGATTCCTTGTCCAGTGATTATTATAGCCCAATGCAGGTAGATCTAGAATCTTTTTTCCCTCGGCTGTTATTGAAGTTTGGCCAATTGTGTAAGGAAACTGGTAAACCCCATCAGTGTTGCCTACATAAAAATAATTACTTAACACAAGCATACCCATTGGCCTGTTCAGGTTGTTTAAAAACGCTTCACGCATCTCGGGTTTGCCATCCTTGTCGGCGTCTCTAAAAAGCGTTATCCTGTTTGCCGGGTTGTTACCAGTTCTTGCTTCCGCAATAAACACATCTCCGTTAGGCCCTACATAAATCCAACGTGGATTATTAAACCCTGTAGCATATTTGGTTATCGTAAAACCGGCAGGAACAACAGGTGTTTTACCTTCAGGCCAACCAATAGTTTTACTGTTTTTCCGGGTAGACTCAGTTGCATAAGGAGCCGGCAATGCGACAGCATTACCCGTCTGCGCATTAGCATTCTTTGTTTTATTTTGCGATGTACATCCAACAGATGTCGCAAAAACAGCGGTTAAAATAAATAATGTTTGTTTCATATTCTTGTTAATTGCTCTTTTAATATTATTCTAATGCCAGCTTTTTGCAGCACGTTTATTACAACAGTTAGCGATACAATTTGTTTCGCGCCGTAGCAATGTTGGCAAAGTAAAGTTGTTTTTTAGTTATCATAATACCAGCATTAATATTCTATAGCGTCATCGTTGCGTCGCAATCACTTCATCGCCAAACCAACTGTCGGCTTTAAGCTGCTATCCTAAAAACGCGAGGAATGAATTTGAGCAAGAGCATTGAAGTCGCTTGTCAATTATGTTCATGAACATGAATAAATGCTTCATTTATATTATTCTGTTCCTTGTAATTTTACAACTCCAACTTAAAAATTAATTGCCGATGTTTAGATTAGATAATAAAGTAGCAGCAATAACAGGTGGTGGTAGCGGAATAGGAAGAGCAGTAGCAAAAGTATTTGCACAACAAGGAGCCGTGGTTTACATCATCGACCTCTCAGCAGAAAACGGGCAAGCTGTACTTGCTGAAGTTGAAGCAGAAGGTGGCCAAGGTTTTGCTTATGCTTGCGATGTAAGCAATCAACAGCAGGTAGATGAAGTCTTCTCAAAAATTGAAGGATAAAACATTCTTGTTAATAATGCCGGCATTGCTCATGTGGGTAATGTTGAGAATACCTTTGAGCAGGATTTTGAAAGGGTGTTTAACGTGAATGTGAAAGGAGTTTATAATTGCCTTCACGCAGCAGTTCCTTTAATGAAAAAGAATGGAGGTGGTGCAATTACAAACTTATCTTCTATTGCCGCTCTGGTAGGTATTAGCGATCGTTTTGCATACAGCATGAGCAAGGGCGCAGTGCATGCAATGTCCCTGTCAGTTGCAAGGGATTTCCTCTCTTCAAATATTCGGAGCAACACAATTTCTCCTGCAAGGGTTCATACACCATTTGTTGATGGTTTTATATCAAAAAACTATCCCGGCAAAGAACAGGAAATGTTTGAAAAGCTGAGTAAGTCACAACCGATTGGCCGTATGGGAACGGTTGAAGAAATTGCAAAGCTTATCTTATACCTGTCTACTGACGATGCTTCTTTTATTACCGGCAATGATTATTCTATTGACGGTGGATTTATAAAACTTAATAACTAGTAAAAACTCAAAATTCAAAAGTGAGAACGTGCTTTTATTTTTTACTTTTTACTTTTGAATTTTGCCTTCGATAATTCTTACAAAAACTTACACAATGAAATTGATACGATTTAGAGCAAATGGCGAAGCAAAGCCCGGCGTTATTATAAATGATACATATTACGATGCATCAGCATTTGGTTCAGATTATAACGAGCAGTTTTTTGAGAGTGACGGATTAAGTCGTTTGCAACAATTCGTTGACAGAAATAAAGAGCAATTGCCTGCACTGCCGCAAGATGTGGAGTTGGATGTTCCCTTTACCCGTCCTTCTAAAATAATTTGTATTGGTTTAAACTATGCTGACCATGCAAAGGAAACAAATGCAGCAATCCCAAAAGAGCCCATTGTTTTTTTTAAAGCAACCTCTGCTTTAATTGGTCCCAACGATACTGTTGTTATTCCAAAGAACTCTACAAAGAGCGATTGGGAAGTAGAACTTGGCGTTGTAATCGGTAAGAAAGCTTCATATGTTGATGAAGCTGAAGCGATGGATTATGTAGCAGGCTACTGCCTCCATAACGACCTGAGTGAACGTGAGTTTCAACTCGAAAGAGGCGGGCAATGGGTAAAAGGAAAAAGCTGCGATACATTTGCACCAGTTGGCCCTTTCTTAGCCACCAAAGACGAGATTAAGGATGTAAATAATTTACGTTTGTGGCTTAAGCTTAATGGCAAAACTCTGCAAGATGGCACTACTGCTAACCTCATCTTCAACATACCATTTTTAGTATCATATTTAAGTCAGTTTATGACTTTACTTCCGGGCGATATGATATCAACAGGAACCCCGGCCGGTGTTGGCTTAGGTTTTAACCCGCCCGTTTATCTAAAAGAAGGCGATGTAATGGAATTAGGAATTGATGGTTTAGGTAGCTCAAAGCAAAACGTAGTAGCTTACAGTAAATAATCATGCTATGCAAGACAGTACAATTTCTCCTTTTGAAACTGGTACTTTTAAAGCTATCGATTCGCACCAGCATTTCTGGAAGTTCGACCCGGTAAGAGATAGTTGGATAACAAGTGAAATGGCTGCAATTCAAAACGATTTTTTGCCCGCTCATCTGCACCCGTTGCTTCGTGAAAATGGTTTCTCTGGTTGTGTTGTTGTTCAGTCCGATCAAACAGAAGAGCATAATAAATTTTTGTTGGAGCAGGCAACGGGCAACCCGTTTATTAAAGGTGTCGTTGGTTGGGTCAACCTTCGATCAGAAGATATCCACGAAAGACTTGAATATTACTCGCAGTTCGAAATCATAAAAGGTTTCAGGCATGTCTTGCAGGGCGAAGAGGACAGGGCACTAATGCTTAAGCCTGAATTTATGAGGGGAATAGCAGCTTTAGAAGACTTCGGTTACACCTATGACATCCTCATTTTTCCTGACCAGTTAAAGTATATCCCCGAGTTCGTAAGCGCTTTTCCTGACCAGAAATTTGTTATCGACCACCTTGCAAAACCAGGCATAAAAAACCAAAAGATTGACGAATGGACCCTGGAGATAATGGCTGTAGCACGATATGAAAATGTGTATTGTAAAATTTCAGGAATGGTAACCGAAGCTGATTGGAAGAACTGGAAGTACGAAGATTTTAAGCCATACCTCGATGTAGTTGTTGAAGCATTTGGCCAGGACAATATTATGTACGGCTCAGATTGGCCCGTATGTCTCGTAGCTGCTTCTTACGAGCAAACCGCGGGGATAGTTAAACAATATTTTGCCGACTTCACAACCAACGAGCAGGAAAAATTTTTTGGTGAAAACGCCACACGGTTTTATAACCTTTCCAGTTAGTCTCTCGCTGATTATTTTTGTACCAGCCTCGGTATTACAGGGCGTCATCGTTGTGTCACTCACTTGTACTTATATATTTATTTGGGTCTTTGTTTATGTTATACCTATAAACTAGGAGAAAGGCTTAAATGCCTTGTGTTGGTTCAAAATTAGTTGCCTACATTTAAGCAAGTAATTCTTAAACTGTAATGCTGACCGACTCGTTTAATAGGGTGCATAATTACCTCCGCATTTCGCTTACTGATAATTGTAACCTCCGTTGTTTTTATTGTATATCGGAAGAGAATTATTCTTTTGCTCCTTCAGCAAATTTGATGAGCCCAGCAGAGGTTGAAACTATAGCTAAAACATTTGTAGAGCTTGGTGTAAATAAAATAAGACTTACTGGTGGAGAACCTTTAGTTCGTAAAGATGCGCCAGCCATTATTCAATCTCTTTCAAAGTTGCCGGTTAGTTTAATGCTTACTACTAACGGTACCCGTCTTCACCAGTTTAAAGACGTTCTTGCTGATGCCAATATCCGATCCATCAATGTTAGTTTAGATACACTTAATTCCGAAAAGTTTCAACTCATTACTCGTCGTGATAACTTTCATATTGTATGGAGAAATATTCAATCTTTAATTGAAGAGGGGATACATGTAAAAGTAAACGTGGTTGTGATGAAGGGTATTAACGATTCTGAAATAAACAACTTTATCGAGTGGACTAAACACACACCTGTTCATGTTCGCTTCATAGAATTCATGCCCTTCGCCGGCAATAAATGGACAAGCAACAAAGTGCTTACCTGGCAAAACATTTTGCAAACCATAGAGCAGGAGTATTTATTTATTCCTTTAAAAGGTGGTGCTAATGATACTTCTAAAAAATACATCGTTCCTGGTCATGCTGGTACTTTTGCAGTTATAAGTACAATGACATCGCCTTTCTGCAGCACTTGCAATCGCATACGTCTTACCGCAGATGGTAAAGTGAAGAATTGTCTTTTTTCAAAAGACGAAACTGATATCTTAACGGCATTGAGAAATAATGAAGATATTGTTCCCTTGATAAGGAAATCTATCAGCGGCAAAGCCAAAGAGAGGGGAGGACAATTCGTGACCGATTTTGAAAAACTTGAGACGAAGAACATTAACAACAGGAGCATGATAGCCATTGGAGGTTGAGATATGAAGCCAATAATTACAATAGAATATTGCCCGAAATGTGGTTGGCTTTTAAGAGCCGCATACATGGCGCAGGAACTACTTACCACTTTTTCTGAAGAGCTAAAAGGCGTGACTTTAGTGCCGAGCGAGGTTAGTGGCCGTTATGCTATTTCAATTAACGATGAAAAGCTTTTTGACCGTAAAGAGCAAGGCCGTTTCCCAGAAATTAAGGAGCTGAAACAATTGGTAAGAGACAAGGTAAGTCCATCGAAAAGTTTAGGACATTCTGATAATAAAGCCGAGCCTACAACGGAATAAAAACTTGTAGGAAAAGTTGAATGAACTTATACCAGTACAAGTGACTGACACAACGATGACGCCAAGAAATACTTTAG
>JAQBNN010000189.1 GCA_028288505.1 Segetibacter sp.
ATAAAGATCCTGCTTAAGTCTTTGCCACTCGCTTTTTCAAGGCTTGCTTCAAAATCAGCAGGGTAGGGATGCTTGAATTTCCACTCGCGGTAATACTGGCGCATGCTGCTATCGAACAAGGCAATGCCTAATTCATTTTCAATATTTTTTATCCAGCGGCTTGCTTTAAAATAAGAGATAAGGCCGTAGTTCAACCCTGTAAATTCTGTTGATGAAGTTTCTATTGGTTGGTCCTTATGCGTTCTTGCCATTATGCTAAGTAGCAAAGCTTCTTCATCATCCGGTAACCTCCTCGTAAACCCTTTTGGAACTCCTTGCAGGTAAGAGTAGGTGCCGTATTTAGACAGCTCGTATCTTTTCTGGTAATAGGTATTTATGCCTTCATCCATCCATGGATGTTTTCTTTCGTTACTAGCTAATATACCATAGAACCAGTTATGCCCAATCTCGTGAACAATGGTAGCATCAAGATCTGATCCGCCGCCTTGTGTAGTAATTAAAGTTATCGTTGGGTATTCCATGCCGCCGCTTGCCTCCGCCTTCGCTCCTTGTACAACGCTCACTACACTGTAGGGATATTCACCTACCATGCTACTGTAAAAACGTACACCGCTCTTAGCAAAAGCAACGCTTTCACTCCATTCTTTTGAGCCGGGTTTGTAATAGCTAAATACATCAATCACTTTTCCTGATGCAAGTTTTGCAGTATCATAAAATGCTTTAAAGTCTTTGCTTGCAAACCAGGCAAAATCATGAATACTATTTTCTTTAAACCGCCACGTTTTAGTCGGTCCATCAATCGCGTGTTTTCCGTTTTGTTTTATTTCATTCAGGGTTTTAGTGTCTTGTAAAACACCTGTAGAAGCAACAAGAAATTCGGAAGGAAGCGTTATCTCTACATCGAAGTTGCCGAACTCGCTGTAAAATTCTCCCTGGTCTAAATACGGCATGGGGTGCCAACCTTGTGCATCATAAACCGCAGGTTTTGGAAACCATTGCGTAACCTGGTAATCAGAACCAATATATCCGCCTCTCGAGAATACTTTAGGTAACTGAACATGAAAAGGAGTGGATATAATCGTTTTCTTTCCCGGAGCTAAACGCTTAGGAAGAATTACCTTAATAATGTCGATGTTGTTTGTATCGCTTTCAATGTTGGCTGTAACATTATCAGCTTTAAATTCAAGGCGGTTAATAAAACCTTTGTCTTCCGGCTTAGAAAAATAAAAATTGCTCCGGTTTAACTTTAGCAACTGCTCACTAAAAGCGGTGCGGTCGTTCTTGTAAGCATTTGGCCAAATATGAAACCAAATAAAACCAAGCGTATCAGGCGAATTGTTGATGTATTCAATCGTTTCAAAACCATCAAGCGAATGTTCTTTATCGTTCAAAGAAACATTGATAGTAAAGTTTGCTTGTTGCTGCCAGTATTTCTTTTGTCCAAAACTCACCAAACCTGCAAAGATGGCAAGGATAACCAGTATATGTTTTCTCATTAAATCCTTTGTTGAAAAACTGAAATTATATTATTCTTCGGTAAAAGAAATGCTACGTGTTCCTTTTCAAAAATTCTTATCGTTTCGCGATCGCATAAAATTTCTTTTCGTGGTACTAGCATTGGTTTTTTATAGCATCATCGTTGCGTCGCAATCACTTTATCTTTAAATCAATTAGCGGCTTTCGGTTCCGGTTTTTATCCCGGTAATAGCTTGGGTAAAGAATTATAGCAATAACAGAAATCAGAACCCCAGAGGTAGGGCGACAGGGAGGAACACAGAGGTAATTTCTGTGAAACGTTGTGTTATTTGTGTCTCTGGGGTTCTAAAAAAAAGCTGAATAAGGTAACTGCAAGTAAAAGTGTGCGACGCAACGATGTATAATAGTATAAATAAAGCCGGGCTCATAAAAATTACTTGAAGAACTTACTTTCCTTTTCCCGATAGAATAATACGAAGCGTATGAATCATTATTTTGAAATCGAGCAGGAGAGAAATATTTTCTACATATACCAAATCGTATTGCATTCGTTCAACCATCTCCTCAACAGAAGATGCATAGCCGAACTGTACCATGCCCCAACTAGTAAGGCCCGGTTTTACTTTTAGTAAGTATTTGTAATAGGGGTTTATGGTTACTACCTGGTCAATATAAAATTGTCTCTCGGGCCGTGGACCTACAAAGCTCATGTCTCCTTTTAAAATATTGTACAACTGCGGAAGTTCATCCAGTCTCCACTTGCGCATTACTTTACCCCACTTAGTAATGCGTGGATCAAAATCAGAAGACAAGGCCGGGCCTTCACTTTCAGCACGGTCAAACATACTTCTAAACTTATAAATCGTAAAAGGCTTGCCCTTATAACCAACTCTTTCCTGCTTGTAAAAAATTGACCCTTTTGATGATAGTGCCGTTCTTATAATTACAAAAATAAATAATGGGCTGAGTGTAATAAAAGCTATAACCGAGCCTGCAACATCAACAAGGCGTTTAATGTTTTGCTGCCAGTCGGGCATTACGTTAGTCTGAATGTCAACGAGCATTAACCCCATTACATCACTTGTTTTAACTGAGCCGGATAAGATGTCGAGTGTGTTAGGAAACAGCTTTATATCAACATCCTTTTCGCTTAAACGAGCTACAATACTTTCGGTAAGGTGAGCTTCTTTATTTTCTAACGCGATAATTATTTGGCTTACCTGGTATCGCTCAATTACCTTTTCAAGATTATCTAAACTGCCCAGGGCTTTAATCCACTTGCTTAAACCATTTTTACTATTTACATCAATGTTTATGTAGCCCTTAATTGCATAACCCAATGCAACAAAGTTCTTTTGCGCTTCTTTGTACACCTTTACAGCATTGGCATTGTTGCCTATTATTAAAGTGGGTATAGTTACTTTACCATCAACTAAATCTTTTTTTACTTTAGAAAGTATAATTACTCTTCCTAAAAAGGTTAGGGTAAACTGCAGTAATAAGAATATAAAAAATGCGGAATAGTAGTAGGTGTAGGTTGCAGTGCGGTCGTTTAGTAATAAGGTAAAAAATAGCAGCAGGCAGCCTGCAAGACTTACAATAAAGGTTGAAGTAAACTCATTCAGCCTCGATTTTTTATACAACGAAAGCCTGTAAGATCCGGTAAGCAGGAATAAAGTAACCCAGAAAAAAGGAACGCCAATTATCGTAAGCCTGAAAAAGCTGTCGTTAAAAATCCCTACAACGTTTACCTCTTCTTCATGCAAAAGAATTCTTCTTACCAATGCAAACAGTAACCATGTTATAGCAGCCGTTATTGCATCGCTAAGTACATACCAGTTAATGTGTAAAGGTTTAGTGGATTTCATTACCAGGCTTTATGCCATGCTGGAGGAACCGCTTATTTTTTCAAGAATCTGGTGTGCGACCTCCATGGCAAGGTAGCCGTCAATTTCGCTAACGGCAGTTGGTTTATTTTCTACAATTGAATCTTTAAAAGATTGAAGTTCCATTTTTATGGCGTTGCCATCTTGTATAACCGGGTTTGCAACAGCAATCGTTTTTTTACCGTTAGGTGTTTCAATGTCAAACGAGAATACATTTGTGTCGGTATCTTCCTTTAATTTAATGATCTCTGTTTTCTTTTCAAGAAAGTCTATTCCAATATAACTGTCTTTTTGAAACATCCTGATCTTACGCATTTTTTTCATGCTAATGCGACTGCTGGTTAGGTTTGCTACACAACCGTTATTGAATTCAATACGAACGTTTGCAATGTCAGGCGTATCAGTCATTACTGCTACGCCACTTGCTAATATATTTTTTACGTCGCTTTTTACAAGGCTTAAAATAATATCAATATCGTGTATCATCAGGTCCAGGATCACGCTAACCTCGGTACCTCGCGGGTTGAATTGTGCGAGACGATGCACTTCAATAAACATGGGATTGAGCTTCATGTCTTTTACAGCAAGGTAAGCGGGGTTAAATCTCTCCACATGGCCAACCTGCATTTTAATGTTCGCTTCTCTTGCCATGTTCACCAGCAACCTACCTTCTTCAATAGTATGGGCTAAAGGCTTTTCTACAAAAACGTGTTTGCCTTTTCGTATTGCTTTTTCACATAAAGTAAAATGGTGATTGGTAGGTGCAACAATGTCAACAGCATCAGATGCATCAATTAATTTATCAGGTGAGCTGTATCTTTTAAGGTTGTATTTTTCTGCAACTTCTTTTGCGGTTTCATCAATGGGGTCATAAAATCCAACCAACTTTATACCTTCAATTTCAAGCCAGTTATTTAAATGAAATTTCCCCAAGTGGCCGACACCAAACACGCCTACTTTCAACATAATACCTGATAATTTAATTGGCAGTAAAGATAGTTGTTGAAGGTAAGAAGAAGCCGTAAATCTTTACCTCGGCCCAGCCTCGGGGTTGGAAAATAAGCGCCATAATAATCAATTTTTTTCCGGTCGCATTTGTCCTCTCTCAGTGTGAGACGTAACTGTGAGTTTATTTTTTTAAGTACCAACATAGTACCTCCTTAATCATCGTTGCTGTAGATGTCAACTAATTCGGTAATGGTTTCTTCCCCTCTTCCCGGCCTTAAGGCCGGGAAGAGGGGAAGTTTTATTTCGGCTCTGCAGCCTGCACATCTCCCTCAATTTTTTTCT